>CAZNYV010000006.1:0-33784 GCA_964577355.1 uncultured Campylobacteraceae bacterium | reverse complement strand
AGACCGCACCCTCTTCTTCTAACTCTCCAGCGAACTTGTACAGGGAATCTTTGGATATTTTTGTGCTTCCTTTTAGGCTGTTGTACATCTGCAAAAGAGTCAATTTCAGTCCTCCGTTTTGACACATATACAAGAATAGTTTTTGCTTGGTGGCGTTTGTGGATATGGTCGAGATTGTTTCTTGGGTGATTTTTAGTTTGGAGAACTCATTTTTACCGACTTTTTGAGGTAGGTTGCCGTCCCTGAGAAAAAGTGAAAAGATATGGCTCGGCTCGTCTTGTTTTTGAGAAAATGATATGAACTCTTCAAAATCCAGCGGCAAAACTTGTATTTTCTCAAAATTTTCAACTGAGATTGGTTTATTTGAACCGATTATAATTTCCAGTCCATTTACAGGGAACGGAGTGAAATTACAGTTTTCGATGGCGAGTATCTGGATGTTCTTTTGTTTGCAAAATTCTACACAGCTTTCAAATGAAATATCCGACACCACTCTGATGTCATCAAAATCAATATACAAAAACTCCTCTTTTTTGTATTCAAATAGATGGTTCAGAATTATGAAGCTTTTTCCGCATTTGTGACCACCAAAAATGACAGAATTTCGAGCATAGTTTTTTACTTTTCGTTCATTGATATAAAATTTTTTGGGATTTTCAAGATGAATTTGTTCTAAAACTTCCATTTTTGTCCTTTATAAAAGGATAATATTTTAGCAAATCCTACCAAAAAATAGCTATTTTGATTGACAATCTGAGCCTTATTTGATAATATACGCCTCCCATTTTGTAAGCAATTGCCGTTTTTCGGACAAGGGCTTAAGTTCTTTAAAGGTGAAAACATATGGAAAAACTAAGGTTAAAACTTAAAGCATACGATAACAAGGTGCTTGACAGGTCTGTTGCGCAAATCATAGACGCAGCAAAAAGAACAGGTTCGGAACTAATAGGACCGATTCCACTTCCAACTAAGATCAGAAAATATACTGTTCTAAGATCTCCGCATGTCAACAAAGACTCGAGAGAACAATTTGAGATAAGAATACACTCAAGACTTATCGATATCATAGCAGCATCACCAGATACTGTTGACGCACTAATGAAGCTAGACCTAGCTCCAGAGGTAGATGTCGAAGTAAGACAAATGTAAGGGCCGATGATGGAATTTTTAATTGAAAAAGTAGGAATGAGTAGGACGCTTGGCGAAGAGAGTACAGCTGTAACTCTAGTCAAAGTTATCCCTGCAAAAGTCGTAAAACTAAACGA
Organism: uncultured Campylobacteraceae bacterium; assembly: GCA_964577355.1. Classification (GTDB taxonomy): domain Bacteria; phylum Campylobacterota; class Campylobacteria; order Campylobacterales; family UBA6016; genus CAZNYV01. Next base: position 32,519 of record CAZNYV010000006.1, on the reverse strand, counting down.
CAATGGCAAATCAATTGTGGCTTATGCAAGCAAAAAACACATAAACAAACCAATCGAAGGTCAACAAAAAGCTTATGGACTTTCAAAAGAGTTCAACAAATTTGCTTCTCTTGAAGTAGCAAACAAAGAGCTTGGCGATCAAGATGTATCTATAATAGTAGATGGTGGCAGAGTAAAAGTCACTATGAAAACTAAAGGTAGAGGTTTTACAGGTGTTATGAAAAGATGGAACTTCGCTGGTGGCCCAGGTGCTCACGGTCACAGATTCCACAGAACTGGTGGTTCTATCGGTAACAGAGAGTGGCCAGGTAGGGTTCAAAGAGGTAAAAAAATGGCTGGACAATACGGAAATGAAACCGTAACTGTTCAAAGCGACATCGTATCGTTTGATGCTGCAACTGGTGTATTGGTACTAAAAGGTTCAATTCCAGGCTTCAACAGCGCGATGGGAAAAATTAAGGTGGTCAAATGAGCGCAATTGTATTAGATAAAAATCTAAAAGAAGCAAGTAAAATCGAGCTTCCAGAGAGCTACAAAAATATTCATGCTCACAATATGTACCTATATGTAAAAGCGTATATGTCAAACATTAGAACATCAAATGCTCACTCAAAAACAAGAAGTGCTGTATCTGGTGGTGGTAAAAAACCATGGGCACAAAAAGGCGGCGGTAGAGCTAGAGCTGGTTCTATCACTTCTCCAGTGTTTGTTGGTGGTGGTGTTGCTTGGGGTCCTAAAAACCAAACAAACTATGTTCAAAAAGTAAATGTAAAACAAAAAAGACTAGCTCTTAAATTTGCAATCAATCAAAAAGCTGAAATCGGCAAACTATTTGTTGTTGACAGCGTAAAAGTTGAAAGTGGAAAAACAAAAGAAGCGTCAAAACTTCTTAAAACTCTTAACCAAAGAGACACATTGTTGATTTCTTCAATGTTTGATGAGAAAACATTTCTAGCATATAGAAATATTCAAAACTGCTATCTAATAGACGCAGGTGAAGTGAATGCATACCTTGTTGGTACTTTCCACTCAGTTGTTATTGAAAAAGAAGCATTTGACAAAATAGTAAAAGAGGATTAAAGATGGCAGATATAACAGACATCAGACAAATCTTGTACACTGAAAAAGCGATGAACCTACAAGAAAGTTCTTTTATAACAGTAAGTACTTCTCCAAAAATGACAAAAAATTCACTAAGAAAAGTGTTTGAAGAGTATTTTGGATTTACGCCAACAAAAGTGAACTCACTAAATGTAAGCGGAAAAACAAAAAAATTCAAAGGCATGATAGGTAAGCAAGACAATCTCAAAAAGTTTTATGTAAAACTTCCTGAGGGCGCAAGACTTGAAAGCCTAGCAGGTTAAGGGATAGAAAATGGCAATTAAAACATATAAACCATATACACCTAGTAGAAGATTTATGACTGGACTTGATAGTTCAGACATTACTGCAAAAGCATCTGTTAGATCTTTGTTAGTAAAGCTTCCTGCAACTGGTGGTAGAAACAACAACGGTAGAATCACTTCTAGACATAAAGAAGCTGGCGCTAAAAAACTATATAGAATCATAGATTTCAAAAGAAATAAATTCAACATCCCTGCAAAAGTAGAAGCTATTGAATATGACCCATATAGAAACTGTAGAATTGCACTTCTAAGCTATGCTGACGGTGAAAAAAGATATATCATCCAACCGCAAGGTTTGAAAGTTGACGATGTCGTGCAAGCGGCTGAAGCTGGACTTGATATCCAACCTGGTAATGCTATGAAACTAAGAAACATCCCAGTGGGTACAATCGTACACAATGTTGAGCTAAAACCTGGCAAGGGCGGTCAAATGGCTAGAGCTGCTGGTGGTTATGCGCAACTAATGGGAAAAGAAGGTAAATACTCTACTCTAAGACTTCCAAGTTCTGAAGTTAGATATGTACTCTCTGAGTGTATGGCAACTATTGGTGCTGTTGGTAATGAAGATTTCATCAATGTATCTCTTGGTAAGGCTGGTAGAAATAGACACCTTGGTGTTAGACCACAAACCAGAGGTTCTGCAATGAACCCTATCGATCACCCGCATGGTGGTGGTGAAGGTAAATCTAACGGCCATAGACCTCCTGTAAGCCCGTGGGGACAACAGTGTAAAGGTCTTAAGACTAGAACTAAATCAAAACAGTCAAACAGATACATCGTATCTAGAAGAAAAAAAGGTGTAAGGTAATGGCAAGATCAATTAAAAAAGGTCCTTTTATCGATGACCATCTACAAAAAAAGGTCACAAAAGCTAAGGCAGAAACAGCAGCTAAGCCAATCAAAACTTGGTCAAGAAGAAGCATGATTTCTCCTGAGATGATTGGACTTACTTTCAATGTACATAATGGTAGACAGTTTATTCCAGTATTTGTGACTGAGGGTCATGTTGGTTATAAACTAGGTGAATTCGCACCTACTAGAACATTCAAAGGCCACAAGGGCTCTGTTCAAAAAAAGATAGGTAAATAAGGGTAGTAGATGAGAAGCGCACTTAAATCAATAAGAGTTTCGCCTACTAAAACAAGGCTGATTACACAAGAAGTTCAAGGTATGAACGCAGAGCTTGCTCTCGCTGCTCTTTCATTTATGCCAAACAAAGCAGCAAAATATGTATACAAAGCAATCGCATCTGCAGTTGCTAATGGTGGATTCGAACCTGAAGAGGTAATCGTGAAATCATGTAGAGTTGATGCTGGTCCAGTTCTAAAAAGATGGATGCCAAGAGCTAGAGGTAGAGCTACGCCTCTAAGAAAACCAACTGCTCACATATTTGTTGAGATAGCTGAAAAATCAAAAGGAAAGGACAAGTAGTATGGGACAAAAAGTAAATCCGATTGGTCTTAGACTTGGTATTAACACTACTTGGAAGTCTAGATGGTTTCCAGCATTCAAAGATATGCCAACAGCTATTTCTGAAGACTACCAAATCAGAAAATACCTAAAGAAAAAACTATATTTTTCTGGTGTGTCTGACATTATTATCGAAAGAACAGCAAAAAAAATCAAAGTAACAGTTGTATCTGCAAAACCTGGTATCATCATTGGTAAAAAAGGTGCAGAGATTGAAAAACTAAAATCTGATGTTGCAAAAATGACTAACAAAGAAGTTTTGATCAACATCAAAGAAGAGAAAAAACCACAAACATCTGCAATATTGTGTGCAGAAAATGTAGCTATGCAACTAGAAAAAAGAATCGCATTTAGAAGAGCAATGAAAAAAGTTATTCAAGCGGCACTTAAATCTGGTGCAAAAGGTATCAAAATCATGTGTGCTGGTAGACTTGGTGGTGCTGAAATGGCAAGAACTGAGTGGTACCTAGAAGGAAGAGTTCCTCTTCATACTATCAGAGCAAACATCGATTACGGTACTGCAGAAGCACATACAACTTATGGTGTTATCGGTATCAAAGTATGGGTATTCAAAGGCGAAGTTCTTCACAAAGGTAACAAAGCTGAGAAAAACCTAGACGAGATGAAATCTGAAAGACCAGAAAGAGCTCCTAGAGACAGAAGACCTCCAAGAGGTGACAGAAAAGAATTTGCCCCTAGAGGCGAGCGAAAAGAGTTCACTCCAAGAGGTGACAGAAATTCAACAAGTAGAGGGCAATAACCATGTTGATGCCAAAACGAACTAAATACAGAAAACAAATGAAAGGCAGAAACAGAGGTAAAACTTATGTTGGATGCTCTATATCATTCGGTACAGTTGCTCTAAAAGCTGTAGAAGCTGGAAGAATCAACTCAAGACAAATCGAAGCTGGAAGGATAGCAATATCAAGAAGCTCAAAAAGACAAGGAAAAATCTGGATAAGAGTTTTCCCAGATAAACCAATTACTGGCAAGCCACTAGAAACTAGGATGGGTAAAGGTAAAGGTAGTGTTGAAGAATGGGTAATGAACATCCACCCAGGTAGAATTATCTATGAAATGACTGGTGTTGATGAAGCAACTGCAAAACATTGTTTAACATTGGCGATGCATAAGCTTCCATTCAAAACAAAAATCGTAACAATAGAGAGCGAAAATGAAGTTTACTGATATATCATCTAAAAGCGTAACAGAGTTGCAAGCGCTGTTAAAAGAAAAAAAAGGAGAGCTTTTCCAATTGAGAGTGAAGCTTAAAACTATGCAACTAACAAATACTAACGAAATCAACGCTTTGAAAAAAGATATTGCAAGAATTCAAACTGCAATAACTGCTTCAAGAGCAAACTAAGGGGAAAATGATGAACACCCATAAAAGAGAAATACAAGGCGAGGTTATCAAAAAATCTGGAGACAAGACTTATTCAATTCTTGTTGAGAGAAAAATGATGCACCCAAGATATAGAAAGTTTGTAAAAAAACATAAAAAATATCTTATTCATGATGAAGCAAACTCACTTTCAATCGGTGATCTTGTTACTGCTATTGAGTGCAGACCACTATCAAAATCTAAATCTTTTAGACTAGGTGCAGTACTTAAAAAAGGAGCCGCGATATGATTCAAAGCTTTACAAGAATGAATGTCGCTGACAACAGCGGCGCAAAAGAACTTATGTGTATCAAAGTACTCGGCGGTTCAAAAAGAAGATATGCAACTATCGGTGATGTTATCGTAGCATCTGTCAAAAAAGCTATACCAAACGGTAAAGTAAAAAAAGGACAAGTTGTTAAATGTGTTGTTGTAAGAACTAAAAAAGAGCTTCAAAGAGATAACGGAAGCCTTATTAGATTTGATGATAATGCAGCTGTTATTCTTGATAACAAAAGAGAGCCAGTTGGTACAAGGATTTTTGGACCAGTTGGAAGAGAAATCAGATATGCAAACTTCATGAAAATAGTTTCACTAGCTCCGGAGGTTCTATAATGGTCAAATTGAAAATCAAAAAAGGCGACATTGTAGAAGTGATCGCGGGCGATGATAAAGGCAAAAAAGGAAAAGTACTTTCTGTCTCTCCAAAAAATATGAAAGTTATCGTAGAAGGCTGTAAAAAAGCAAAAAAAGCGATGAACCCAAAGAAAAATGATGGAAAAGGCGGTTTTGCTGAAATTGAAATGCCGATGCATGTTTCAAATGTAAAACTGGCGGAGGAAGCATAATATGTCAAGACTAAAAGAACTTTATACAACAACTATTAAAGATCAGTTGAAAGCTGAGTGCGAAATACCAAATATGATGCTAGTTCCTAAACTAGAAAAAATCACTATTAGTGTTGGTGTTGGCGAAGGTGCAAAAGATGCTAAGCTTCTTCAAAACATTTGCGACACAATCACTCTAATAGCTGGTCAAAAAGCTGTAATCACTAAAGCAAAAGCGAGCGTCTCTGGTTTCAAACTAAGAGAAGGCATGAATATTGGCTGTAAAGTTACACTTAGAGGCAAGATGATGTACAACTTCCTTGACAAATTGATTTCTCTTGCACTTCCAAAAGTAAAAGACTTCAAAGGTGTTTCAAGAAATGGTTTTGATGGTAGAGGAAACTACAGCTTCGGTCTAACTGAGCAACTAATTTTCCCAGAAGTCAAATATGACAATATCATCAAAATTCACGGTATGAATATCAACATCGCTACAAGCGGAACAAACGACAAAGAGGCATTCAGACTCCTAGAGCTTATGGGTATGCCGTTTGCGAAAGGAAAAAATTAATGGCTAAGAAGTCTATGATCGCAAAATGTGCGAGAGAACCAAAATTTAAAGTTAGAGCATACACAAGATGTTCTATATGCGGTAGACCACACTCTGTTTACAGAGATTTTGGTATTTGCAGAGTATGTCTGAGAAAAATGGCCAATGAAGGTCTTCTTCCAGGCGTAAGAAAATCAAGCTGGTAAGGGTCGAAAAATGAATGATATCATAGCAGATACACTGACTAGGATTAGAAATGCTTCGATGAGAAGAATGGATGTTGCAAAAGTTCATTATTCAAAAATCGTTGAGTCTATACTAAGAATCTTTCAAGAAAAAGGTTATGTCGAAGGTTACAAGATAGTAGAAGAAGGAAACAAAAAATTTATTAATGTTTCTTTGAAATACAATCAAAATGGCAAAGGCGTAATTAGCGAAGTAAAAAGAATTTCAAAAGCTGGAAGAAGGGTTTATAAACCTTGTTCAGAAATCACAAAATTTAAAAACGGCTACGGCACAATCGTTGTTTCTACATCAAAAGGTGTACTTGACAATGACGCGGCGCACAACATGGGTGTTGGCGGCGAAGTGCTTTGCAGCATTTGGTAGGTAAGATATGTCAAGAGTAGGTAAAGAACCAATCGTTCTACCAAAAGGTGTAGAAGTTAGCGTAGTTGATGGCGTTGTTAGCGTAAAAGGTAGCAAAGGCACAAAAACACTAGACACATGCGGTAGAGTAGATATAAAAGTTGAAGATGGCAAATTAGTTTTCGGACTAAAAGGTGAAACCAAACAAGATAGAGCATTCTGGGGTACTTATAGAGCACTTGCAAGCAATATCGTAGTTGGTCTTGATAAAGGTTTTGAGAAAAAACTAGAGATCAATGGTGTTGGTTATAGAGCGGCAGTAAATGGCTCAAACCTAGAGATGGCACTTGGTTATTCTCATCCAGTAATATTCCCGATTCCAGAAGGAATTGAGATGGCTGTAGAAAAGAATGTTATCACTATCAAAGGTGCGGATAAACAACAAGTTGGTCAAGTGGCAGCTGTTATTAGAGGTTTTAGACCTCCTGAGCCATACAAAGGCAAAGGTGTTAAATACTCTGACGAAGTTATCCGAAGAAAAGCCGGCAAAACATCTAAGAAGTAAGGTAACAAGATGAGTAAAATTTTAAAACAAAAAGCAGTTAGAAGACAAAAAGCAAAACTTAGAATCAGATCAAAAATATCTGGTTCTGAGACATTGCCAAGAGTAAGTGTTTTCAGATCGAACAAATACTTTTACGCACAAGCAATTGATGATACTAAAGGCCTGACACTTTGTTGTGCTGATGGTTCAAAGCTAGGCGTAAAACCAAGCAAAGAAGGTGTTGCGGTTGTTGCTAAAACACTTGCTGATGCTTTGAAAGCAAAAAAAATCGAAAATATCGTTTTTGATAGAAACGGCTATATGTATCATGGTGTAATTGCAGCTTTTGCAACTGCACTAAGAGACAATGGTATAACTTTTTAAGGGCTGACGATGATAGAATATAATAGATAAGAGTTCGAAGAAGTTGTCGTTAACATTGGTAGGGTAACGAAAGTTGTCAAGGGCGGTAGAAGATTTAGATTCAACGCGCTAATGGTAGTCGGCAATAAAAAAGGCGTTGTAGGTTATGGATTTGGCAAAGCTAAAGAAGTTCCAGATGCAATCAAAAAAGCAGTTGAAGATGCTTTCAAAAATCTAGTACAAGTTGAGCTAAAAGGCACAACTGTTGCTCATGATGTTGAAGTAAAATACAACGCTAGTAAGATTATTCTAAGACCAGCAAGACCTGGTACTGGTGTAAAAGCTGGTGGTGCAGCAAGACCAGTTCTTGAACTTGCAGGTATCAAGGACATTTTGTCAAAACAACTTGGTTCTACAAATTCGTCAAATGTTGTAAGAGCGACAATAAAAGCTCTTACTTCTATGAAAGGATAATTGATGGCACTAGATAATTTAACTCCTGCAGAAGGTTCAACCAAAAAAATCAAAAGAGTTGGTCGTGGTCAAGGCTCAGGTATGGGCAAAACTGCAACTCGTGGTGGAAAAGGTCAAACGGCTAGAAGTGGTTACACTGAAAAAAGAGGTTTTGAGGGTGGTCAACAACCACTTCAAAGAAGATTGCCAAAAATCGGGTTCAACTCAAGAGTTGTTAAACCTGAGGCAATTAGTGTAGTGAAGCACCCAGCTATTGCTGAGCTTAATGAAATAACCATGGATAGTCTTAGAGATATAGTAAAGCTAGCGAAGTATGTTACTAAGGCAAAACTGATTGGTGCTGGCGCAAAAGACCTTGCATCAAAAATCAAGGATGCAGCCGTAACAACAAGCGGTAAGTAATATGGATAAAAGCTTAACCAATAAAATACTAATAACACTGGGTTTCTTGCTTGCATATAGAATACTTGCATATGTGCCAGTTCCAGGTGTAAATGTTGATGTTGTCAAAGAGTTTTTTGATGCAAATAATGCAAATGCACTTGGTCTATTTAATATGTTCAGTGGTAAAGCACTAGAGAGACTTTCAATAATCTCTCTAGGAATTATGCCGTATATTACAGCTTCGATTATTATGGAGTTGCTTGCGGCTACATTCCCCGAGCTTGGCAAGATGAAAAAAGAACGAGACGGTATGGTCAGATATATGCAGATCATTCGTTACGCTACCATAGCTATCACTTTGATACAGGCTGTCGGCGTATCTGTTGGTCTGCAAAGTCTTACGGGTCGTGGTGGTGAGGCAGCAGTATCCATTGCTCCTTCGTTGTTTGTTGCTATGGCGGCGTTTTCTATGCTGACTGGTACAATGATGCTTATGTGGATTGGTGAGCAGATAACACAGCGGGGTATCGGTAATGGTATTTCACTTATTATCTTTGCAGGTATAGTTTCTGCAATTCCAAGTGCTATTGGGCACAGTATTAGTTTGGTTAACACTGGTGAACTAAACTTTTTGGTTCTTTTAGTGATAGCTATACTGATTGTTGGAACAATCGGTACTGTTATATATGTTGAGCTGGCTGAGAGGAGAATACCAATCTCTTATCAGAGAAAAGTACTTATGGCGAACCAGAACAAAAGAATTATGAACTACATACCTATCAAGATAAACTTGAGCGGTGTTATTCCTCCGATTTTTGCGTCTGCTATATTGATGTTTCCAGCAACTGTTATGCAGGCTAGTACAAATCCATATATAGTAATGGTTCGGGATTTTATTAATCCACATGGATATGCTTTCAATGTTTTGACATTTCTGTTTGTTGTTTTCTTTGCATACTTCTATGCTTCTATTAGTTTTAATGCAAAAGATATTTCAGAAAACCTCAAAAGACAAGGCGGCTTTATCCCTGGAATCAGAGCTGGTGAGCACTCTGCTGAATATCTCAATGAGATAGCGAGTAGGTTGACACTTTTTGGAGCTTTGTATCTTGGTGCGATTACGACTTTGCCATGGCTATTGGTAAAGGCAATGGGCGTGCCGTTCTACTTTGGTGGAACAGCAGTTTTGATAGTTGTGCAGGTTGCACTTGACACAATGAGAAAGATTGAAGCTCAGGTATATACTAACAAGTATGAGACGCTTAGTGCTATCGGCCTATAATGGCAATTATTTTACGAAATAAAGTTGAAATAGAATCACTTCGAAAGGCGAATATAATCGCCGCCGAAGCGATTCAATTCTCTTCGAGCCTTATAAAGAGTGGCGTTACTACAAAATATATCTCCGATGAAATTGAAAAATTCATACTATCAAAAAAAGCTAGACCATCATTTAAGGGTTTGTACGGATTTCCAGAAGCGGTTTGTATCTCTGTGAATGAAGTTATTATCCATGGTATACCAGATAATAGGGTTTTGGCTGATGGCGATGTTGTCGGAATTGATATAGGAACTGAGGTTGATGGGTGGTATGGTGATACTGCCGCAACTTTTCCAGTAGGTACAATTTCTAGTGGTGATGAAGATTTGATAAATTGTGCAAAAGACTCTCTGTTGTTTGCCATTGATATTATTAGAGATGGTATGCGGTTCAAAGAGCTTAGTTATCAAATCGAAAAGTTTATAGAAGATAGAGGCTACAAGCCTTTGAGAAACTTTTGTGGGCATGGGATTGGGCGAAAGCCACACGAGGAGCCGTCAATTCTAAATTATATTGAAGGCAAAAGAGATCAAGGCCCGAAAATAAAAAATGGAATGGTTTTCTGTCTAGAACCTATGATTTGCCAACTTGATGGCGCGTCAAAAGTGCTAGATGATAAGTGGAGTGTTGTATCAGTTGATGGACTTAATGGTTCTCATTATGAGCATACTGTGGCAGTAGTTGATGGAAAAGCAACTATTCTGTCAAAAATTTAGGAGATAAGCAAAAAAATGGCTAAAGATGATGTAATAGAGATTGAGGGCAAGGTTATTGAAGCACTACCAAATGCGACTTTTAGGGTGGAGCTAGATAATGGGCATGTTATACTAGGTCACATAGCTGGCAAGATGAGAATGCACTACATAAAAATTCTACCAAACGATAGAGTAAAAGTAGAGTTGACTCCATACAGTCTTGACAAGGGTCGTATTACACACAGGTATAAATAATCCAAAAAAGGTCACCTTTAGAGATTCTGTCAGTAGGGTCTTTAAAGGTGACCTAACTTTTATCTTATATTAGATACTATTGCGTCCCTTTTTGCGCTCATTCAGTACGACAAATGAGCAAAAATTTGGATTAACCCGTTGAATTTCGGGTAATCGTTAAGCTTTGCGCAAGCGAGCTATATTAAAGGAGTTTTAATGAAAGTCGGACCATCCGTAAAAAAGATGTGCGAAAAATGCAAAATCATCAAACGAAAGAATATCGTTAGAGTAATTTGCGAAAATCCAAAACACAAACAAAGACAAGGATAAATAGATGGCAAGGATAGCGGGCGTAGACCTACCTAAAAAGAAAAGGCTTGAGTTTGCACTAACATACATTTATGGTGTTGGGCATACAAAATCTCTAGAGATTCTCAAGGCTACCGGCATCTCAATCGATAAGCGTGTAAATGAACTTACCGAAGACGAGGCGGCAGCCCTGAGAAAAGAGATTCAGGATAATTATATGGTCGAAGGTGACCTGAGAAAAAAAGTTTCTATGGATATCAAAGCATTGATGGACTTAGGAAGTTTCAGGGGACTAAGACACAGAAAAGGACTGCCGTGCAGGGGCCAAAGAACTAAGACAAATGCGAGGACCAGAAAAGGTAAGCGTAAAACTGTCGGCTCGAAATCTAAGTAATAGGTAAGGGAATATAGATGGCAAAAAGAAAAGTAATTAAGAAAAAAGTAGTCAAAAAAAATATTGCAAAGGGTGTAGTACATATACTATCTTCTTTCAATAATACACTTGTAACTATAACTGACGAAATGGGTAATGCTATTTGTTGGTCAAGTGCTGGTGGACTAGGATTTAAAGGTAGCAAAAAATCAACTCCATTTGCAGCGCAACAAGCAGTTGAGGATGCACTTACAAAAGCAAAAGAACACGGCATAAAAGAACTTGGTATTAAAATCCAAGGTCCTGGTGGCGGTAGAGAGATGGCTGTAAAAGCAGTTGGTAACACAGCTGGTATAAAAGTTACTTACCTAAAAGATGTAACTCCACTTGCACACAACGGATGCAGGCCTCCAAAAAGAAGAAGAGTGTAAGGATATAACATGGCAAGATATACTGGACCTGTAGAAAAAATAGAAAGAAGACTAGGTGTAAGCCTAGCACTAAAAGGCGAGAGAAGACTAGCTGGAAAATCAGCGCTTGACAAACGATCTTATGCTCCTGGACAACATGGACAAAAAAAAGGTAAAGTTAGCGAGTACGGCCTTCAACTAAAAGAGAAACAAAAAATCAAATTTATGTACGGCATCTCTGAAAAGCAAGTTGTTAGAATCTTTGATGATGCTTCTAGCTCAAAAGGTAATGCTGGTGAAAACCTAATAAAACTTCTCGAGAGAAGACTTGACAATGTTGTTTATAGAATGGGCTTTGCATCTACAAGAAGATTTGCAAGACAGCTTGTAAGCCACGGTCATATACTTCTTGATGGTAAAAAAGCAAGCGTTCCTTCAATCAGAGTAAAAGCTGGTCAAAAAGTTGAAGTTTGCGAAAAATCAAGAACAAATCCACAAATCGTAAGAGCTCTTGAGCTTACTAACCAAACTGGTATCGTTGAGTGGGTTGATGTTGACAAAGAAAAAATCTTTGGAATCTTTACTAGAATTCCTGAGAGAGCTGAAGTGTCTATTCCGGTTGATGAGAGACTTATCATAGAATACTATTCAAAATAAGTAAAAGGTGAAAATATGAAAAAAATCAAAGTATCACCTTTGGTTCCTACAAATATAGAAGTAGAGAAAAGTGGTAGTGAGTTCGCAAAAGTATTTGTTTATCCATTTGAGAGTGGTTATGCAATCACAGTTGCGCACCCACTTAGAAGACTGCTTTTATCTTCAACTATAGGTTGTGCTCCAATCGGTGTAAAAATCGAAGGCGTAACTCATGAGTTTGACTATGTTAGAGGTATGCTGGAAGATGTTTCAGAGTTTATTTTGAACCTAAAAAACATTAGATTTAAGCTCAAAAAAGACCAAAAAAAAGCAGTAATCAATTACTCTTTTACTGGTCACAAAGAGATTAAAGGAAGCGATCTTGATAACGATGATGTTGAAATCGTGACAAAAGATATGCATTTGGCGACAATAAATGAAGATACTGAACTCAACTTTTCTCTAATTATAGAAAAAGGTATGGGGTATGTTCCAAGCGAAGAGCTTAGAGATATAGTTGACCCATCTTATATCGCACTTGATGCTTATTTTATTCCTGTCAAAAAAGCACTTTACTACACTGAAAAAATGCTTGTTGAAGACAATCCAAACTACGAAAAATTGATTTTTGAAGTAGAAACAGATGGTGGAGAAGATGCTGAGTATGTGTTCAGAGAAGCGGTAAAAACTTTCTATGAACAACTAAGTATTTTCAATAGAGAACTTGCACTTACTACAACTTCATCTGTTGTTGTTGCGGATGCAAATGATGATGATTTGAAAAAATTACTTGTTAGCATTGATGATTTGAATTTCTCCGCTAGAAGTCACAATTGCCTTACTAGATCGTACATCAAATACTTGGGCGACCTTGTTTTGATGAGCGAAAAAGAGTTGAGTGACATCAAAAATCTCGGTAAAAAATCTCTTGATGAGATAAAAGACAAAATGGAAGAGCTAGGGTACCCTGTAAATAGTGTACTTCCAGACGAACTAGCAACACAATTAAAAGCAAAACTTGCTCAGTTAAAGGATAAAGTATGAGACACTTAAAAGCTCATAGAAAGCTTGGAAGAACATCGGCACACAGAGTTGCGTTGCTAAAAAATCTATCAATTGCACTTGTTAGATATGAGCATATTGAAACAACTTTGCCAAAAGCAAAAGAGTTGAAAGCATATTTTGACAAACTTGTCACAAAAGCTAAAAAAGCTGATTTTAATGCTCACAGAGCAGTCTTTGCAGAGTTGCAAGACAAAGAAGCAGTAAAAAAACTTATGAATGAAATTGCTCCAAAACTTAGCACTAGAAATAGTGGTTACACAAGTATTGTAAAAACAAATCAAAGAAAAGGTGATGCTGCTTTGATGGCAACAATCACTATTGTAGCTGCAGAATAACACTTACCTTTCGACCCGCTTAAACTGCGGGTCACCTCCTATACTCCATTTTTCTCAATTTAAGTCGATTTAAAGAATGAATCAATTATTCTTACGCTCTTTTTTAGGTTATGAAGGAATATAAAATGGCAATCCCTTTTAGTGATGAAGAGCTAAAACCAGCAGTTGAGCGATGTATTGAGAAAATCGAGCCAATGCTTGCTTTGGATGGCGGTAGCATAAAGCTAATATCGATAACTAGACATATTATTTTTGTCCAGCTTCAGGGTGCCTGTGTAGGTTGCGCCAGTAGTGGAAATACGCTAAAGTTTGGCGTCGAAAAAAAGATAAGAGAAGATATTCATCAAGAGCTAATTGTTGTCAATATACCATTTGGTGAAGAAATTGAAGAATTTATAGAAGGCTATTTTGTAAAATGAGTGTCAAAAAATATCTATCAAGTGCTGAGAGAAACTTTAGTGCAAAAGATTATGAGAAAGCACTGTTTTATTATTCACTAGCGCTACAGGAAGATTCGCAAAATTCAGATGCAAAAGTAGGAATCAGGCTGTGTGACTTGGCTTATGAGATGGAGGGCGAGGCGCAGGCGCTTTATGACTATTATATGATAGCTAAGGGCGAAAAAGACTCAAATGCAAGTGAGAATCTCAAGACAATTATAGAGTCAATAGATAGCGTAATGAGTGCGACAAGCGAGCTTATCTCCAGACCAATGTTTGAGGCGATGGATTATGATAGCTCCATATTGTACGAAGACTTTATTGCAGTAGTACACGATAGAGGTGACTTCAAGCGAGCGTTTGAAGATATAATGTTTTCTACAAAAGTTATAATATCCAATACTAGAGATTTTATAGAATTTGTAGAAAATCTTGTTTCGTATGGTTTTAGTGATATGGCGTTGAACTATCTTGAAAGTGCGTCAGCAGTATTTCCATCTAGTGAAAAAATCAGAGAGTTATTCGACAAAATAAGCCAGAAAGCATCAGTTGAAACTAAAACTACCGAAAAATAGCAAATACACCGTTGAGTTTATCTCTGATAACTCAAGCGAGTGTTCTTCAGACACAGCATTTTTATTGACTCCTCTGTCTGCAAAGTATAGCGATGATGCTCTTGCGCACGGTTGCACACAAATGGTTGCAGCAAATGAGCTAAGCGATATATTTGATCTAAGTAAAATAAAAATTATTGGAATCACAGGCACAAACGGCAAGACAACTACTGCAGCAGCTATTTATTCAATGCTTATGGATTTGGGGCATAAGAGTGCCCTTCAGGGCACAAGAGGATTCTTTGTTGGTGAAGATAGAATAGAAGACAAAAGTCTTACTACTCCGATGCAGTTGGCAATATATTCAAATATTTTGATGGCAATTGAGGCTGGTTGTGAGTACTTTATCATGGAGGTAAGCTCTCATGCAATAGTCCAAAGGCGCATTGAGGGGCTAAAGTTCGCATTAAAAATCATTACAAATATCACACAAGATCACTTAGACTTCCACAAAACTTTTGAAAATTATCAAGAAGTCAAAAATTCATTTTTGTCTGACGATTCTGTGAAGCTTGTAAATATAGATGATAGCAACATCTCTTACAATAAAAACAACTCCTTTGGCTATGGTGTAGAGAAAGCCGCTGATTTTAAAATAGATGCCTACTCATTCCGTGATGGGATATGTGCAGTGATGAGTCATAAGGCACAAAGCACAAGCTTTTCATCGCAAATGACGGGTCTTTTCAATGTATACAATCTAGCATGTGCGATTGGCGCGGTTGCTACTTTGACAGAGCATAGTATGGAAGAGATTTGTGAAGTGGTTGATAATTTTGGCGGTGTGAGCGGAAGGATGGAGGTGGTTTCTGTAAACCCACTTGTTGTTGTTGATTTTGCTCATACGCCAGATGGAATTGTAAAAGTCTTGGAGGCTCTTCCTGGTAAAAAGTTAACAGTAATTTTTGGTGCTGGTGGCGATAGAGACAAGGAAAAAAGACCAAAAATGGGGCATGAAGTAGCACTTAGAGCTACTAAAATCATAATCACTTCGGACAATCCGAGAAGTGAATCAGCAGAAGTAATCGCGAGCGAAATAGCTGATGGTATAGGAGACGAGAAGAGCTACCAAATGATATTAAATAGACGAGAAGCTATCAAAAAAGCTATAATGGAACAGTCTGATGATGTTGTGCTCATACTAGGCAAGGGAGATGAGCAGTATCAGATAGTGGGTGATGAACATATTCCTTTTGATGACAGGGAAGTGGCTAGAGAAATGCTGGTAAAAAAACTGGGTCAAGCAAAAGAGTAAAGAGGACAAAATTTATCCTTTTTTAATCACTTTTTTTGTATATTTCTAAAAAAATTTCAAAGGATTAGTGATGGCAGGTATACCACAACCAGCGTTTTATATGTTTATGTGTCAAGTAGAAAGACCAGAAGGCTTCCCGAAGGGATCATGTATCAAACCACATACAAGAGATATATTCCAACACTTGAGTGAATCACTTATGCGAAGTGGCGTAATGGGCACGGTTGTCCCAGTGCAAAGCGCTTGTATGAATCGATGTAATCTGGGTCCAGTTATGATGGTTGAGCCTGGGCATACTATGTATGTTGGGCTGACTAAAGAAAAAATAGATAGAATAATCACAGAACACATAATCGGCGGGAATATTGTCGAAGAATTTGTGATACAAAAAGAGTTTTGGGCAGATGCAATTAGCCCAGAACAGATGAGAAAAATGTCTGGTATTAGATAGGAGTTAATAAAATTTATGCGATTTGATATGCTTTACTCAAAAATCCACAGAGCGGTTGTGACAGATGCCAACCTGAACTATGTTGGCTCAATAACAATTGATAAAGAACTCTTGGAAGTAGCCAAAATGAGAGTAGGGCAAAAAGTAGAGATACTAAATATCAACAATGGTGAGAGATTTACAACTTATATCATCGAGGGCGAGGGAGGCAAGAGGGACATTTGTCTTAACGGTGCCGCGGCTAGAAAAGCCCATGTAGGCGACAAGATTATCATTGTTGCCTATGCTTCTTATGAAGAAAAAGAGCTCGAAAGCTATGCTCCAGTGGTTGTTTTAGTCGACGAGCAAAACAATATTACTTCTTGCTCAACTGGGCTGTAAATGTTCGAAGGGTTAGACCTAAACAAGCTTGGTGCGGCTTTTGGCGATATTCAGTCAAAGGCAAAAGAGATGCAGGATGCTAGCGCTGCAAAAATTTTCACTGCCAAAAGCGGTGGAGGTATGGTCAGCGTATCTGCAAACGGCAATCTTGAGATTACGGATATTACAATAGATGAAGCACTTCTCGAGGACAAAGAGTCTTTGCAAATTCTACTAATAGCAGCTATAAACGACTGTTTAAAAAGTGTCGAAGAGAACAAGAAAAGTGAAGCCATGTCAATGCTTGGTGCATTTGCACCTATGTTTGGAAGCAAAAACTGAACGAACTTTTTGAGCTTTTTGAAAGCTATTTGAACCAAAATTTACCAACTGCAAACTCATTTCACCCTCACTATGAAAAAGCTCTCTCACAAATGCTTGTTTGCGGCGGCAAACGCTTCAGACCAATGCTACTTCTATCGGTTGTTTCTAGCTTTGAACCACTACTGGTTAAGAATGCCCTATGTCCAGCAATGGCACTAGAGTGTCTGCATACCTATTCGCTGATACATGATGATTTGCCAGCAATGGACAACTCACCACTTAGGCGAGGCAATGAGACGCTACATGTCACCTATGATGAAGTGACAGCGATATTGGTTGGTGATGCTCTAAATACCTATGCTTTTGAGCTTTTAGCAACATCTGCTCTATCTGATAAAACAAAAAATGAATTGGTTTTGCTTTTGGCAAAAAATGGAGGACTTGGCGGTATGGTCATGGGACAGGCTATTGACTGTTTTTTTGAGAATCAGAGAGTGTCACTACAAGAGCTGATTGTTTTGCACCAAAACAAAACTGGTAAATTGATTGCAGCTAGTCTTGAGATGGGTGCAGTAATATGTGGGCTAGATATGTTTTTGCGTCAGAAGATTTATGATTTTGGGATGAAATTGGGTCTCTTTTTCCAGGTCAGAGATGATATTTTGGATGCCGTTGGTTCCGAAGAGGATAGTGGCAAAGCAGTTGGAAATGATGGGGCTAAAAATAGTTTTGTAAACTTGCTAGGAGTGGACGGTGCTAGAGATTATAATGCCAAATTGACGCAAGAGTTAAAAAGTGAGCTAGCCTTGTTTGATTCAAGACTAGCAACAAAACTAAATGAACTACTGCAAGGATATTTCAAAATCCTATAGGTTGTTCAATCTATGATATGCCCTACAAATTTGCTCATATTATCTAATACTATTCCGCCTTTTCGATACCCAAGACCAATTCCTTCATAGGCAAAGAATACGCCTGCTTGATAGTGCGCACCCTCTTCATCTTTTGGTAACTCTACGAACTCTTGATAAACACTTTTGACATTGCCATATGAGCCATCTGTTGCATATGATGTTGTGCCATCTGCTTCTATAATTTTGACATTCTCTCCCTCTCTTGAGAGCATTTTTTTCTCTACTTGCTTTTTGCTGGGCAATGGTTCAAAAGAGGTGTCTAATAGGTATGGTGAATTTGGGAAAAGTTGTTTTAGGATTTTTAACATCCCTTTTGAGTGGAACATCACACTGTATGCTGGGTTTAGGATAATAGCTTTTTGATTTTTGATAATATTGGTTAGTTTCATTGTCAAATCGGGCTCGTTGATTGCTATATCTTCCCATGGATAGAGCTTGAACCAGAATTCATAATTTACTCCATCTTCATCAAAAATACCGTGATTTTCATCAAAACCAACCTCGTCCAAATAGCAAAATCCAGTCACCCAGCCAGCTTCATGTGCTACTTGCTGCATAAAGCGAACCGTATTTTCCTCTTCCTTGGAATTTCTAGCAGCACTAAAAAGTATCTTCCAATCCTCGTATCTATCGTCAAACTCTTCTGGGTCATCTTGGAGCGTGATTAGTCTTTTGAAATTACTTTTCAACCCCTCATAGATGTTGTTAAATTGCTCTGCCTCTTGCATTCCGCTGTATTTCATCTGAGCCCATTGAATAACACTTGTCTCGAAAAGTGAGGTTGGAGTGTCAGCGTTGAACTCTAGCAGTTTGATAGGGCGCGCATTGATTCCACCAGCAAAATCAAATCTACTATATAGATGCCAATGGACATCTTGTTCCCAGCTGAGCTTGATAAGCTCCACTAGGTTGTAAGGAATGCCTATCTCATGAAATAGATTGTTGTCTATGACATACTGCCCTGCTTCTGCAAACATATCGTAGAGCTCATTTGCCGCTACAAAATACGCATCAGCCTCTGCGGCAGTAATTGCCAAAATTGAATTTGAAATATAATCAGAGTTGTCTATGTCTGTATGCCATGTAAAGCCAATCTCGTCAAGCGCCTCTTTTGGCAACGGATTTGTTTTTAGAAGTTTCATAATCAGCCTCCTGAGCTTCTTGATGGTGAATAGCCACCGCTACTGCTTGGTGAACTAGGTCTTGTGCCTGTTTGTGAAGTGGTTGGCGAACTTGTGTCTTTAAAGTAGCCACTTTGTGGTTTTGCTGCGGTTGTCGATGCTGTTGTCGATGCTGTTGTCGGTTTTGTTCCGCTTGGATTGTAACCACCGACAGGTTTGCTGATAGCAGTAGGAGCAACAACTCTTTGGTTGGCTTGAAAGTTTGGGTTGCTAAATAGCTTGTTGGCGATATAACCACCGATAAGCGCACCTGCGGCACTAGCCAAAATCGTCTCTCCAAGGCTCATGCCACCACTGTGTATTGAGGCTTGATTTGGGTCTTTTGTCAGATTTGAGGTGTTGTTTTCGACTTTTTTTGCCTCTACTTCCGCTAGGGCTTTTAGTTCTGCTTCGCTTAGTAGTTTTTCCGTGCCGTTCATATCTTTTAAGATTGCACGACTTGGACCATTTGATGGATATTGCTCTACGACTTTGTATTTGCCCTCAGCCACCTCTTGGATAACTAGAAATTGCCCTTGCTGTTTCGCTGCATCAGCAATTTTTGCGGCATCTACTTGCTCTTGTTCACTTTTTTTGTTGTCGCAACCTGCCAACGCAAACATGGCCAGTATGCCTATACCGCCTACCATGCCGTAGTTTGAGATTTTATTTATATAGTGCTTCATGGACTCTCCTTTCAAAAGTATTAACTCAAAAATCCCATAGTTTTATCGCTATCAAAATTACCGCTTACCTCTTTTTGTATTTCGTCTACAAAATCTTTCAAGGCAAATTTCGGCACTTCTCTAACCGCAACAGCATACGCCGCATTTTTGACAACCAACTGTATTTGCCCACCTGTCAGCGGATAACTAGCCAATTTGTCAATATCTACATCATTCGCTAACGGGGCATTTTTCGGTAGGTTTCTGCTCCACAGCTCTTTTCTCTGAGAGCTATCAGGTTTTTCAAATTTCACTTTGTAATTGAATCTCCTGCTAAACGCTGGGTCTATAGTCTCCAGTAGGTTTGTTGTTGCGATGAGTAAGCCGTCGAATTTTTCTATCTGCTCTAAGAAGATATTTTGCATCTGATTGTGCATCTTCTCTGCCCCAGACACGCTTACCTGCGCACGAGAGCTGAGGAATTGATCTGCTTCGTTTAGTAGTAGCACTGGTTCGGATTTGCTTTTTGAGCATAGTTCTTTATAGGTGTCAAATATCTTCCGTACATTTTTTTCGCTCTCGCCTACATACATGGAGAGGATTTTGGAACAGTCGAAGCTGAGTACCTGTTTTTTGAGGCTTTTCGCTAGACTGACCGCCGTCATCGTCTTGCCGGTTCCTGGAGGTCCGTAGAGGATGATTCTAGCGTCGATTCCGCTTTTTTTGTGTTTGTTTCCCCACTCCCTGAGCAGATGAGCCACATTTTTATCTACTTGATGCAAGATGCTATCGAGAAGCTCTCTTGTTTTTGGGTGGAGTACCACTTCATCTAGTGAAGTTTTTGGCTCTACTAGCTCAAAAATTTCCTGCTCTTTCATCAGCGTTTCTAGTTTGATTTTGATTTTTTTCTTTTTTTTCTGTTGATTTATAATCGTGTGAAGCACATCTTCATTGATAAAAAACGACCTTGTTATTCCGCCAAAAGGGGTGAAAATCTCATCATAGTCGATAATTTCATTTTTGATAAGCCTTGCGTTTTCTTCTAGGAGGCTTCTGTTTGAGATTTTTTCCTTGTCGTCAATACTGATGATGTCGATAAGCGTATTCATATCACGCATATTCTCATCTCCGCCACTATACTCTTCTTTTAGTAGAGTAAGAAAGACCAATTGCTCTTTGTCATTGAGATGTTTTTCTTTGAAGAAATGCTCTAGTTCTAGGGCTGTCTTGGTTAGTTTTACTCTCTCTCGTATTGTATTTTCTAGCTGAACCAATCTCTTTCTGAGTCTAGTTATTGTCGGTGAGTCGTCAGAGTAGTTTTGACGAATAGTGGCAATTTTTTGGTATAGCTCCATTCGAAAGAACTGCTCTTGGAGATATTCTAAGTGGTCGTTGTATTGCTCGATGTTTGGGATGGTTGGCTCAAAACTTCCCTCCTCAAGCAGTCTCAAAAATGACATACTGAGCGATAGTGAGCCATTTAGTAGCTCGAGAAGCGAAGTTTCAGCAGGTTTTTTGGCACCAAATAGGTCATTGTTGGTCAGCCAGCCCAGCTCGATTAGCTTTTTTGGTATGTTCAAATGCAGTATGTGCTCATACTTTTTGGCACCAAACAACTCTGTCAACACATCAGAACATATTACGGTTTCTTCACCTTTGATATACCTCTCAGTAGCTACTTTGAGAAACTTTGCCGCTTCTGGATCGCATTTGAGGTGTTCAAAAATAGCACTCTTTTGCACATCTTTTGTGTCTAAAAAATCAAATAAATATTTCAATAATAAGCCTTTACATTTTTAAGATTTTACATAAGGCTACCTAAAGCCAAAACCAAATTGGGCTTTTTGACCTTGCTCTGACTATTTTTTTGACATCGGCTTGATATAATCAACAAAAAATTTCAAGGAAAACAATGGTTGTTACACGATTTGCCCCATCTCCTACAGGGTATTTGCATATTGGAGGTCTTAGAACGGCACTCTTTAGCTGGCTTTGGGCTAGAAAAAACAATGGAAAATTTCTACTTCGTATAGAAGATACAGATATGGCGAGAAACTCAGAGGAAGCGACAAAGGCGATAATCGAGGCGTTTGACTGGGTTGGTATGAACTATGACGGAGAGGCACTTTATCAATCAAAACGATTTGATATTTACAAAGAATATGTCAAGCAGCTACTAGATGAAGGTAAGGCGTACTACTGCTATATGACAAAAGAGGAGCTAGACGCACTTAGAGAAGAGCAAAAAGCAAATGGTCAAAAGCAAGGTTATGATGGCAGATATAGAGATGGCAAATTGCCTCCAAGAGCTGATGTGGCTCCATCCGTTCGTATCAAAGCTCCGCTTGAGGGTGAGATAAGCTTTGAAGATGGCGTAAAAGGCAAGATAACTACAAAAGCTGCAGACCTCGATGATTTTGTCATAGCTAGGTCTGATGGCTCTCCTACATACAATTTTTGCGTAGCGATAGATGATGCACTAATGGGTGTGACTGATGTTATCAGGGGGGATGACCACACATCAAACACACCTAGACAAATCGTCGTATACAATGCACTAGGGTTCAAAGTGCCTAACTTTAGCCATGTCCCGATGATTTTGGGTACAGATGGCAAAAAACTATCAAAAAGAGACGGTGCGGCAGATGTTATGGAGTACAAAGCTCTAGGCTACCAGCCTGAGGCACTGCTCAATTTCCTAGTGAGACTAGGCTGGAGCAACGGAGACAAAGAGCTATTCACTACCGAAGAGATGCTAGAGCTGTTTGACCCAAAAAATATCAACACATCTGCCTCGCAATACAATATAGAAAAGCTAGGTTGGATAAGTGGTGAACATATCAAAAAAACTCCATATGACAAACTAGAAAAACTGCTCTTGGAATATGGTTGTGACCTATCAAAAACAGCGCACAAAGAGCTGGCTTTGAAAGCCATTTCGGAGAGAGCAAAGACACTTGTAGAGTTGGCTGGTGGAATAAACAGCATGTTGATTGCTCCACAAAGCTACGATGAAAAAGCTGTTGAGAAAAACATAAATGAGCAAACAAAGGCTATTTTGTCTTCATTTGAGTCGGTGCTAAATACTACAACTGCAGCTTCGCCAGAGGAGCTGAAAGTGTTAATAGATGAGTTTTTGATTGCTAACTCTATCAAAATGCCACAACTCGGATTGCCTCTCAGAATAGCGCTTGTAGGCTCCACACAGAGCCCGTCGCTAAACGAGCTTTTGGCGATAGTTGGTGTACAAGAGGCGCATGACAGAATAAAAACATTTTTGTCTGTTGTTGGCTAAATTTACATTTTGTAGTGTATAATGGGTCGGTTGTTAAATATCAAAACCTCAAAACTAGGAGTTTAAATGGCAATGTTTGAAGATGTAAAAGCGGTGGTTGTAGAACAACTAAGCTGCAATCCTGACGAAGTAAAACCTGAGTCAAAGTTTGCAGAAGATCTTGGCGCAGATAGCCTTGATGTTGTTGAACTAGTAATGGCACTAGAAGAAAAATTTGGTGTAGAAATTCCAGATGATCAAGCGGAAAAAATCCAAACAGTTCAAAATGCAGTTGACTTTATCGAAGGTCTAAAAAAATAATTCACAACCCGTCTTTTGGCGGGTAACTTTTAATTTGGAGACAGGATGAAAAGGGTTGTTGTTACGGGAATCGGAATGATTAATTCACTAGGCCATGACGCGAAAAGTTCTTTTGAGGCCATACTTGACGGAAAGTGCGGCATCGAAAGAATTTCACTATTTGATCCATCGGCATTGTCGGTGCAAATAGCTGGAGAGGTAAAGAATTTTGACCCAGCCTTGATAATGGATCCAAAAGAGGTAAAGAAGTCGGATAGGTTTATTCATCTTGGGTTAAAAAGTGCTCAAGAAGCATTTGCTGATGCTGGGCTCTCAAAAGAAACCATAAATAGCGAGAGATTTGGTACAGTTGCTGGTAGTGGTATCGGCGGGTTGCCAACAATCGAGAAGCACTCTCTTATACTAGCTGAATCAGGCGCTAGAAGAATTTCGCCATTTTTTATACCATCTGCGCTTGCCAATCTTTTGGGTGGAATCGTAAGTATAGAGTTTGGACTCAAAGGTCCAAATCTTGCTTGTGTTACTGCGTGTGCAGCTGGAACTCATGCGATTAATGAGGGCGTAAAAGCTATTCTTTTGGGTCAAGCTGACGCAATGCTTGTTGTGGGGGCAGAGGCAGCAATTTGTCCTGTCGGAATTGCTGGTTTTGCAGCAATGAAAGCACTTTCAACTAGAAACGACGATCCGCAGCATTCGTCAAGACCGTTTGATGCAGACAGAGATGGTTTTGTCATGGGCGAGGGTGGCGGTACGCTTATACTAGAAGAGTATGAAGCAGCCAAAGCTAGGGGTGCGAAAATATATGCAGAGATAATTGGCTTTGGTGAGAGTGGCGATGCAAATCACATAACTTCACCAGTAATGGAAGGTCCTCTGAGGGCAATGAAAGCAGCGGTTCATATGGCTGAAACTAGAACTGGCGGCAAAATCAAAGTTGACTATGTTAATGCTCACGGAACAAGTACGCCAGCAAATGACAAAAATGAATCTGCAGCACTAAAAGAGCTGTTCGGTGGAAAAGAAAACTGTCCACCGGTAAGCTCAACAAAAGGCGCAACTGGACATTGCCTTGGTGCAGCTGGGACAATAGAAGCTGTAATTACCTTGATGGCAATGAGAGATAGCATTATGCCAGCTACAATAAATTACACAACACAAGATACTGAGACTGGTTGCGATTTAGACTATGTTCCTAACGAGCCAAGAAAAGCTGAAATCAATGTTGCAATGAGTAACTCATTTGGCTTTGGCGGTACGAACGGCGTAGTAATATTTAAAAAGGTTTAACTTGGCATTTTATCTCGATTTTGAAAAGAGAATCCAACAACTACAAGAAGAGATTGAGCTTAGTGAAATCAAAAAAGATTTCCATGCTTCCAAAATACATAGAGCTGAACTGGACAAAGAGGTAAAAAAAACTTACCAAAACCTCACTGATTATCAAAAACTTCAGCTCGCACGACATCAAGATAGGCCGTACTCACTCGATTATATCAATGTTATAATGA
Organism: uncultured Campylobacteraceae bacterium; assembly: GCA_964577355.1. Taxonomy (GTDB): domain Bacteria; phylum Campylobacterota; class Campylobacteria; order Campylobacterales; family UBA6016; genus CAZNYV01. Next base: position 7,865 of record CAZNYV010000006.1, on the reverse strand, counting down.
CAGAAAAGTATGAGCTGTTTGGTGATAGACATTTTAGGGACGACCCATCTATTGTTTGTTTTATTGGCAAAATAGATGACACAAAATGTATGGTCATAGGTGAAGAAAAAGGAAGAGGCACAAAAAACAAGCTTCATCGGAACTTTGGCATGCCTCATCCAGAAGGTTATAGAAAAGCACTTAGATGTGGAAAACTGGCTGAAAAGTTCAATCTTCCAGTCTTGATGCTTGTTGACACTCCTGGAGCCTACCCTGGTCTTGGAGCGGAAGAGAGAGGGCAGTCTGAGGCGATTGCCAGAAACCTATTAGAACTTAGTGCACTCAATGTGCCTACTGTTTCGGTGGTTATCGGTGAGGGTGGAAGTGGTGGAGCATTGGCGGTTGGTGTGGCTGATAAGCTTGCCATGATGAGATACTCTGTATTTAGTGTTATTTCACCAGAGGGATGCGCAGCTATACTTTGGAATGACCCTACAAAAATCGAGGCCGCCACAAATTCGCTCAAGATTACTGCAGAGGATTTGAAAAAGCTGTCTTTGATTGATGATATTATCAATGAGCCAATAATCGGTGCTCATAGGGATAAAAATGGCGCGGCAGAGGCTATTAAGGATTATTTTTTGAAGAGTGTTGAGCAGCTGAGAGAGATTGGTATTGAAGATATGCACTCAAAAAGATATGAAAAACTAATGGGACTTGGAAGGTTTACAGAAACTAAAGGAGGCAAATAATTATGGATGATAGCAAAAAGAAATCGTTAGATTTGGCCATAAAGCAAATAGACAAGGCTTTTGGCAAGGGCGCACTCATGAGACTCGGCGACAAAGTTGTCGAAGAGATAGCTTCAATAAGCACAGGTTCACTTGGTCTTGACTTGGCACTTGGAATAGGCGGTGTCCCAAAGGGTAGGGTTATCGAGATATATGGACCAGAGAGCAGTGGTAAAACCACTCTGACTCTTCAGATAATCGCTGAAGCACAAAAAGCTGGAGGTGCCTGTGCATTTATAGATGCTGAGCATGCTTTGGATGTAAAATATGCCAAAAACCTTGGTGTTGATGTTGAGAACCTTCTTATTTCTCAACCTGATTTTGGTGAACAAGCACTTGAAATAACAGAAACACTAGCAAGAAGCGGTGCGATAGATGTTATTGTAATCGACTCTGTTGCTGCACTGACTCCAAAAGCTGAAATCGATGGTGATATGGGTGATAGCCACATGGGTCTTCAAGCAAGACTTATGTCGCAAGCACTTAGAAAACTTACAGGCGTGCTTCACAAAATGAATACAACTGTTATTTTTATCAACCAAATCAGACAAAAAATCGGTGGCATGAGTTATGGAAGTAACGAGACAACGACTGGCGGTAATGCGCTTAAATTCTACGCGTCTGTCAGAATAGACATCAGAAGAATTCAAACGCTCAAACAAGGTGAAGATTCGATAGGCAATAGAGTAAAAGCCAAAGTTATCAAAAACAAAGTCGCTCCTCCATTCAAGCAGGCTGAGTTTGACATCATGTTTGGTGAGGGTATTAGTAAGTTAGGCGAGATTATTGATTATGGTGTGAAGCTTGATATTGTAGACAAAGCTGGTGCATGGTTCAGCTATAAAGACCAAAAACTAGGTCAAGGTAGAGAGAATTCAAAAATTTTCCTTAGAGAAAATAAAGAGATTTGCAAGCTGATTGAACTAGAGATACGAAATAGTATAGGGATGGATGGAGACTTGCCAACACTATCAGACGACACAACAGAAGGAGATACAGAATGATTTATATAGATGATATATATGCTAGTGAAATATTAGATTCTAGGGGTAACCCAACAGTAAAAGTGACAGTAACTTTGAGTGACGGCACAGTTGAGAGTGCTTGTGTTCCAAGTGGTGCAAGTACAGGCAAGAGAGAGGCTCTTGAGCTCAGAGATGGAGACAAAAAAAGATTTCTAGGCAAAGGTGTATTAAAAGCATGTGAAAATGTTAATACACTTGTGGCTGACGATTTGACAGGTATTTCACCATTTAACCAAGGTGCGATAGATGCGATGATAAAAGAGATAGATGGTACAGAAAACTACAGCAAGATAGGTGCAAATGCGGCTCTTGGTGTATCAATGGCGGTAGCAAGGGCTGCTGCAAAATCTCTAGGTGTGCCACTTTATAGATACCTCGGCGGCTCAAACGCAACTGTGGTGCCAACTCCGATGCTAAATATCATAAATGGTGGAGCGCATGCTGCAAACAGCGCAGACTTCCAAGAGTATATGATTATGCCAATTGGTTTTGAGACATTTGCAGATGCCTTGAGAGCTAGTGCGGAAGTGTACCAACACCTGAAAGTTGTTCTAAAAGATGCTGGATATTCGACAAATATAGGTGATGAGGGTGGTTTTGCACCAAGCCTAAATGATAATGAAGAACCTATAAAAGTTATCATGGAAGCAATCAAAAAAGCTGGCTACAAAGCCGGTGAGCAAATCGCCATAGCACTAGATGTTGCGTCAAGCGAATTTTACGAAAAAGGTAAGTACAACCTTCATACTGAGGGTAAAATACTAACAAGCTCACAGCTGGTTGATTATTATGAAAAACTGATTTCAAAATATCCAATCGTTTCAATAGAAGACGGTCTTGCTGAAGATGACTGGAAAGGCTGGAAAGAGCTGACAGATAGACTCGGCAAAAAAGTACAACTTGTAGGCGATGATCTTTTTGTAACAAACAAAAAAATTCTTGCTGAGGGAATTGAAAAAGGTATCGGTAACTCTATTTTGATCAAACTAAATCAGATAGGTACAGTATCAGAAACTCTTCAAACAATGAGGCTTGCGGCTAGAAATAACTATAATTGCATCGTTTCACATAGAAGTGGCGAAACAGAAGATACTTTTATAGCTGACTTGGCGGTGGCACTCAATGCAGGTCAAATAAAAACTGGTTCGACTGCAAGAAGTGAGAGAATATCAAAATACAACAGACTGCTTGATGTAGAAAACGAGCTAGCTGAGAGCGCAGAATATATCGGTAAGTCAATATTTAAGAAATAATGAATGAGTTTCGCGACGAGCTGATTGGTGATGGGAAGAAGCCGACAAGTTGGTTTCTTTCGCGGCAATTTTTTAGATTGCTAGCACTTTTTACAATGATTGTTCTTAGTGCTGTATATATTGGTGAGTTGCTTTTTGGTCAAAATTCATATTCGACTATTTTGTCTCTTGAAGACCAAAAAGAGTCACTCAATCAAGAGGTAGAGGCACTCAAAACACAAAATGCTAAGTATCAAAAAGAGTATTTCGAACTCAAAAGAATAGGTGGTGAGAAGTGAGAGCTATTGTTCTGTTTGCTTTATTTTTCATAATCTCTTTTGCTAGAGAAAATCCATTTTCTCCAAGCAGTGACACTAAAAATGAGAGTTTTATAGCCAAAGAAATTCCGACAGAGCCAATGAGAGCAGAGCTGTTAAGGCTACCAATTGATGCAGTTAGAGTCAAAAGAGTGACTATTGAGTACCAAAAAGTTGATGGCACAAAAGAGAAAAGAACATTTGAGCTTGAAAAACAGATAGCTCAAGATGTCCCACTGTTGATTAGGCAGTAGTGATGAGTAGCAATATTGTTTTGATAGGCTTCATGGGAAGTGGCAAAAGTACAGTAGGACGCTTGCTAGCAAAGAAGACAGGGAAGTATTTTATTGATACAGACGCCATGATAGAGTCTGCTACAGGGCGAAAAATCAGAGATATTTTCAGCTCTTCTGGCGAGAGCACTTTTCGCGAGATGGAAAAAGAGTTGCTTGTTTGGCTTGAGTCAAATATTAAAAATGCTGTTATTTCGACTGGCGGCGGAATGCCAACTGTGGCTGAGACATTCAAAAAACTAGGACAATGCTTCTATCTTCAAATTGGGTTTGAAGAGTTGCTAGAGAGATTGAAGGCAGAAGAATTCGACAAACGACCACTATTTCAAGATGTAGAGTTTGCGAGGAAAATATTTGACTCCAGACTTCCACTTTATGCTAAGCATGCAGACAAAACAATTGAGGCAAATACTTCGCCTGAAGCTATATGTGAGCAGATTAAAAAATTAGTTTAATTGGACTTATTATGTTGCTGGCGGCCTGCGAGATGTTTTATAGCAATTAGGTTAAAATCAAACAAATTGCGATACCAAAGGAAATACCGTGTCAATACTATTTGATGTCAAATCACCTATCTTGGGTTTTGAGAGTGTTACGAAATTTGAGTTTACTCAGATTGATGATAATTTTGCCAGTATCAAGAGTGTAGATTCTGAGGTGCCTTCATTTACACTCATCAACCCATTTGTCCTGAGAGAGTACAATATCAATATTTCTACAGCAATAAAAGTCCTTATGGAGCTGAAGAGTGACACAAATCTCTTGGTTTATAACATTGTGGTTATCAAGACTCCATTGCAAGAATCTCTTGTAAATTTCATCGCTCCACTGATTTTTAATGTTGACAACAAAACAATGTCACAGTTGGTGCTTGATGACTTGAGCCACCCAGAGCTCAGCGCAATTGAGCCACTTTCAAACTACATGAATACTGCGGAGTAATTCGCAGTGCCTGATGAAATATCAAGGCCTCTAAGGGAAATTGTCGAAGAGCTTATCGAACAAAAGGCAAGTGACTTTGAGATTTCCAAAGCTTTCAAAAACGCTATCAAAACCTATCTTGACTCACTGAATACCATCTTTGAAGCTGATTTTGGACGAGAGTTTCTGTATCGTCACACAAAAGAGCTTGATGGTTTCCTTATTGAGATGTATAAATACATAATCCGAGATAGTTTTGGCAATTATGTACCGATGGCGAACTCGATTCCGATGACTCTGGTGGCACTAGGTAGCTTCGGAAGACAACAGCTGTCGGTTCATTCGGACATAGATATTATGCTTTTATACAAAGATGTCAAGGGCTACAACATACAACCACTGCTTGAGAGGTTTTTGTATTTGGCTTGGGATGCTGGACTCAAAATAGGGCATAGAGTTCACGAAGTGGGTGAGATTACCGAGATTGCCAAGACAGATATTACAATCAAATCTGCGCTGATAGAGTCTCGATTTTTGTATGGCTCTAGGTTCTTGTGGACAGAGTATGAGAGCAAGCTAAAAAAAGTCAAAAAGTTCGAAACAAGTGAATATGTAAATGCCAAACTTGCCGAACTTGATGCGAGATACAAAAAATATGCCTTCACTATGGAGCCAAATCTCAAAGAGGGAATAGGCGGACTGAGGGATGGCAATACTCTGTTTTGGATAGCAAGTGTACTGTTCCAAATCAATTCCAACAAAAATCTTATCGGTGTGTTGTTCAGTGAGAGTGAATATCGTGATTATCGTATTGGGTTGGAGTTTTTGTTCAAACTACGAAATGCGTTGCATCTGATAGCTGGCAAAAAACAAGATACATTGCAGCTCCAATACCATAGAGAAGCAGCGCTCAAACTGGGCTTCAAAGACAGACCAAGCCAAAAAGCTGAGAGACAGATGATTAGCAAGACTTTGCGCTCTATGGCGATGGTGCATAGATTTTGTCTGCCAGTTATTGCCAAGCTTGCTAGAAAATCAAAAGCTGAGCATCAAGACACTAAAAAAATCAAGCAATTTAGAGTTGACAAAGATTTTTATCTAATCGACAACACTCTTTATGCTAGGTTTTGCAAGCCAGAGACAGATTTGTGTGCTGGCGTGAGAAAACTACTATCGTTTGCCGACATATTTGGGCTCAAGTTTGACCCAAGTGTCATCGCTTATATAGCAAAAGCTGAGTTTGGCAGAAAAGATAAAAAAATATCGAGAGAGCTTGTTATCGATTTGTTTGGCAAAAAACATTCATACAATCTGCTCAAACTACTATACAAAGCTGGCGTGCTAGAGAAGTTATTTCCAGCATTTGGAAGTGTGATGTATTTAGCTCAATTTGATGGATACCACTCATATCCCGTTGATATACATACGCTCGAAGCTATTAGTGCTATGGAGTGTCCGATTGATGATTTTGTGAGTAGATGCAGTGATGAGCTCTGTTATTTTGAAAAAGCATTTTTGAAGCTAGTGCTATTTTTTCATGATATTGGCAAATGAAGCTGCAAGGATCATAGTGTCAGAGGTGCCAAAATATTTTCTGGATTTGCAAAGGACATAGGGCTAAGTGACGAATATACAGAGCTTGGCAAAAAGCTCATACTGCTTCATACACTGATGAGTAATACAGCACTCAGAGAGGATTTGAATAGCGAAAAAACCATTCTATCCTTTGCAACTGCGCTTGGTGACAAAAGGTCGATAAATATGCTTTTTGTGCTCACTGTGGCGGATATGCGGGCTGTTGGCTCAAATGTGCATACTACTTTCAATCTGACACTATTAAAAGAGCTATACCACAAATCATTGGGAAAACTAGACAAGAATGAGCTTTTGAGCGAGGCAAAAGCAAGACTTGCAAAAGAGATGCTTTTGCAAAAAAACGAGTCATACAAAGAATTAGATAGTGCGCTAAAAAAGAAGATTTCATCTATATCTTCGGCTATGTTTTTTATCAAATACAATCCTGACGAGATTGTTGGTTTGGCAAAAAGATGCCGTGATAGTATTGGTTTTAGCTACTCTTTTGAGAACGATGAGTTTTTCTCTTTCGAAATAATTGCCAAACAGGAAATCAATCTTGGATGGCTGCTTGGTAGATTTACACATTTGGATATTGTGTCTATGGATATTTTCAAACTCTTTGATGGGGCGAAATATTTCAAAGTTAGCTTTAGTGAGAAGCTGTTGGCTGATGAGTTGCCTCTCGTTGGTGAGATGATAGAAGATAGCTTTGATATGAGCAAAAAAACGGCTCTAAAAAAACCGATTATCACCAAAAAAGAGCTGCAGTTTGATTGTAACCATTCTGAGAGTTATGCCAAAATGACGATGGAGACCAAAAATCAAAACGGACTCTTAGCCTTTGTTATAGAGGTGTTTGATGAGCTTGGGATTGATATTGCTACAGCAAAAATCAGCACCATAAAAAATACGGCAAGGGATATGTTCCTCATAGAGAAATCAAGCGGAGTGTGTGACAAAAAACAATCCGTAATCAAAGACCTGACAAAGAGATAATATGCAGATAAATGGTGGAATGTCAACTATTCTAGCTCAAAATTCTGGCATAAAAACATCCTCAAACTCAAAAGATGCGAAAGAGGTCGCTCAGCTCGTAAAGCTGCAGGCAAGAGATAGCGAAGTCAAAGCCCATGAAATGGCTCACAAATCTGTCGGAGGTTCTCTTGCTGGCGGTATGAGTTTTGAGTATCAAACAGGGCCAGATGGCAAGCAATATGCGGTTGGTGGAGAGGTTTCTATTGATACATCTGCGGAAAGTGACCCAAAGGCGACTGAAACCAAAATGAGGCAAGTTAGAGCCGCAGCACTAGCTCCAGCAAATCCGAGTCCTCAAGACATCAAGGTGGCAGGTTCTGCCACGATGCTAGAGATGAAAGCTAGAATGGATGAGCTAAAAAATCAGCAAAAAGAGATTTCGCAAACCTCAAAACAGAAGGCTATCTCGGCGTATAGCGACAATATGCCAGTTGCAAGCTAGTATTGCAGTTAGATAATCCTATCACTTCCACCATCAAGCGCTACTTGTGCACCTGTTGTTTTTGCAAATACACTACCAGCCATAGACATAGCCATATTTGCTACATCTTTTGATGTTATTTCGCATTTTAGCAGGTTGTTTTTCTTGTACTCTTCGATACTCATTCCATAGTGCGCAGCTCTTTTTGCCAATACTTCATCTGTCCATATCACTGTGTCAAATACGGCATGCTGATGGATTGAGTTGATTCGC
>CAZNYV010000005.1:0-36808 GCA_964577355.1 uncultured Campylobacteraceae bacterium | reverse complement strand
CCTAGCTGATTTGAGAACTCTTTGACCTCTTCGATGAAGCGGTTGTCTTGGTCGACTATAACCTGTGTCCAAGTAATATTATCATTGATAGTTTTTGCCATTTCACCAAGCTCATCTTTATTGTCAAGTGCTATCAACTCGGCTTTTATATTTTCGCCATTAATAAACGCAAAAAACGATGTAAAACCATCCTTAAATGTCTCTATAGATTTGCTTATGCCAACTTTTATAACATACCCTACAAGTATTTGCACACCAAGAATAAGAACACAGAATACTATAATCATTGTTTTATTGCTATCTATAAGCTCAATAAGTGTATTTCCTTGTTGTTCCATACCGCTTTGGGACATTTTTTCTAGTTTATTGAGCTCATTTGTAGCTTTTTTCTCAATAGACATAAACCCATCCAAACTGTCTAGTCCATCACTGGCTTTGCCACTCATAAACGCTTCATTCATATCAAGTGAAGCTCCAATCATGGCTTTTGTTCTACTGTTTATGTTATCAGCCAATTCTATAAGCTCTTTTGATTCTTTTTTCTTTGCAAACTCTTGAAGCTCACTGCTATCTTTTTTGATTTTTTTGGAAATATCATCAAATTTTGCCATTTTTGATTTTTGTAAAGAAGAGCTGAGGGCATCTTTTTCTAGCTCTGCCACTTCAAGTCCTATTCTTTTTGATACACTCATCAGATAAATCTGGTCTTCCCTAAAACCATTAAAGATAACTTGTATTTTTGAAACAGACCATATAGAAAGTACCGCCACAAATACGAGTGAAACCAAGGATATTGCAAGCAGAATATTAATTTTCGCCGCAATTGTAAAATTTTTAAACATCAAACACACTCCCTTAAAATATACTCAAAATAAACATCTTTCATACTCTGCATTCCCCTTACCTACTCTGTTTCCATATTAAGTTTGTTGACACTCTGTAACAACATTGGAATATCCAAAATCATCGCCACTTCACCGCTACCCAAAATAGTAGCTCCGCCGATACCTTTTACATTTTTGAATACCGCACCTATTGGCTTGATGACCGTCTGGAACTCGCCGTGAAGCTCATTTACTATAATCCCTACTGTTTGTTCACCAAAACGAACTATTACGATATTTTCTCTTTTGGAATGAACTCTTTTTGTCTCAAAAAACTCTCTCAAATCCAAAAGTGGCAATATAGAACCTCTTAGATTTATGTAGTTATTTGCTCTCATCTCGTCAACTTGCTTTCTCGTTAGCTCGATACACTCAACAATCATATCTAGTGGCACAACATAAAAAGTATCACCAACCCTAGTCAAAAATCCATCAATAATAGCCAATGTCAGAGGCAGTCTGATTGTTATCTTTGTACCCTTACCAACCTCACTATCTAGCTCTATCGTACCTCTAAGCTCTTCGATATTTCTTCTAACAACATCCATGCCGACGCCACGACCAGATATGTTTGAGACTTTCTCAGCTGTTGAAAACCCTGCCATCATTATCAGATTAAACGCTTCTTTGTCGCTCAGGGTATTGTCAGCCTCCAAAAGCCCTTTTTCCACAGCTTTTGCCCTCAAAACTGCTGGGTCAAGACCTTTGCCATCGTCTACAATTTGGATAGCAATGCTTCCAGCTTCATGGAAGGCTTTTAGGACTAGTTTTCCAGTAGCGCTCTTGCCATTAGCCCGTCTGACATCTGGCATCTCTATACCATGGTCAAGAGAGTTTCGTACAAGGTGAATCAACGGATCATAAATTTTCTCTGTTACTGTTTTGTCGAGCTCAGTATCACCACCGATGATGTCAAGCTCAATATCCTTATTCAAATCTTTTGATAAGTCTCTAACGATTCGTTTGAACCTAGAAAATGTCTCTCCAATCGGTACCATTCTCGTCTGCATAGAAGCTTCCCTAATCTCCTCTAGCATCCTAGATACGACCGATACAGATTCCATCAACTCTTTGTCGCCACGAGTTGCAATCTGTTGAACAACATTTGAGTTTGCGATAACCATCTCGCCTATCAGATTGATAAGTGTGTCAATCTTGTGAGCTTCCACCCTCAGAGACGCAGCTGTTTTTGCTTCTTGTGGTTTTTCCATATTTGGTTTTTCAGTGCTTGGTTTCGGCGTTGCTACTGGTGCAGCCTGCGCCTGTACAACTGGTTGAGTTTCATCTTCTTTTATGGGAGCTGTGGCTACAACCTCGACCACTTGAGGAGCAACAGTTGCAGGCTGAACACACACTTCCTCTATCTCAATAGCGCAGAAATCTTTTGCAAATTCAAATATCTTTCTAATCTCATCACTACTCTTATTTGTCTGATACCCGAGCGAGAACTTCAGATGAGCATCGTTTGTCGCAAAACTCATAATATCGGGAACCTCAGACAAATCTGTTCTCATATTTGAAACAGTTCCCATTAGTTTTAGAGTTTTTATAAACTCCATCGGGTCAATACCGCTTGCTATAGCATTTCCAAAAAATTTTATAGAGATTTTATACTCATTTGAGCCCGCTACTGCTTCAGTTGGAGCAGTGGAAGCTGGTTCCGATGGCACTACCTCTTGAGCATGGACTTCTTGTACAGGAGTAGCCTCAGGTGCTTGTGGGGCTGATTCTTTTGGCGCACTATCTTTTGGCGGTGTTTGACTTGCACCACCTCCATTGAGGAAATTATTTAACTGTTCCATAATGTATTTGCTATTTTGTTCAAGGTCACCACTAGGCGGAGCTTCATTTGCTAGCGCCCAAGTAATAAGAGCTTCTAGTTGGTCTTTTACCTCAAAATAGAGATTCAAGATAGGCTCACTCATAACAATTCGTTTTTTTCTAATTTCGTCTAGGAGATTTTCTGCAACATGCGTAAACTTGACCAAATAATCAAGCTCAAACATACCACACGAGCCTTTTATCGTGTGAGCTGCTCTAAAAACTGCACTTATATTTTCGTCACTCATCCCTTTTTCTTGAATCTCCAAAAGGGCTTCTTCCATAGAGTTTAGAAGCTCTCCGTTCTCCTCTTTGAAATCATTTATAAGGTCAGCAAACTCTTCTTTCATAATTCAACTCCCAAAATTCCAGCCTCTACTACTACCAAGTCTGACTGTTCTGTGATAGCAAATTTCATACCTGAAACCTTGCAGTGTTTTTTGATAGACTGGACAAACTGAATACCTGTGAAATCTAGTCTATTTGTATTGCCTAGATTTATTTCTACTTGTTTTACATTTGCTAGTATTTCTACAAATTTTGCTTGATATTTTGTAACATCCTCTTGCTTGAGAGATTTTGGTGAAAAATACATAATATCATCTTTAACATACAATGCATCATCTTCAAAATCAGCCCCGCTAGATGGTGCGATTGGCTTTTCTACTGCTGACTCTTTTTGTGGTTCTGGTGCTTTTTGCACTTGCAACTCTTTGATAGTTTCTTTGCCCATTTTGTACTCTACATAGTGCCTACCAAACTCATCAATTCTAGCTTTGTTCTGAGCTTTTCTAATATCACTCAGAGACGCCTCACCAGTCGCGATAAAATCTCTGACAAGTACTTCTACTTGGTCTTTTATCTCAAAAAGGTCATTAAGTAGGTCGTTTGCAATATCTTTTCTGCCCAAATCAAAAATCTTTTGCACTATCATCTCGACTTCACTAATAAACTCTGTAGTTGCGTGAAGTTCAAACATACCAGATAGTGCCTTTAGTCCATGAATAGCTCTTATCAAATCAGCTTTGAGCTTTTCATCAAGTCCGAGATCCAGCATCGGAATCAGGGTGTCTTTCATATCATCTAAAAACTTCTGCAAATCTTTTTCTAAAAGATATTTAATACCCTCGAAATCTGTTTTCATTCTTCAACCCTTTCGTCGTTTATACCGTGAATTTCACTAACAAGTTTTTTCGTATCAAAATCTAGCACTATTCTTTTTCTATCAATATTGTCAAGTACCGCTTTTAGTGTAATATTTGCGGCCGAAGAGACTTCTGCTTCCGTCTTGGTTCGTTTTATCACATATGGCTGTATTTCATGAGCAAACTCATGCAGAGTTATCTTCTCAACTGGTACCGCTTCCACTCTATCTTTGACATACAAATATGTCTCTTCAGAAATCATAACTTCATCGTGCGGAGAGTGAACTTCCATCTCTTCTGCCAGCTTGACATATCGACCTATGATAGTATAGTCCATTCTATCATGAGAGCCAAAGTTCCCGACCGTAACACTTCCAGTAGCTATACCACACCTGATATGAAAAGGCAAGAGCACACCTTTTTCCCTCTGCTCGTCTCTAAAGCTCTCCATTCTGTTTTGCATCTCAACAGCCATCATGACACATTTGTAAGCATCTTCCGCTACTCCGTCGCTTTCAGGGTCGCCAAAGAAAATCATAATTGCATCGCCGATAAATTTATCTATCGTCGCACCCCATTTGAGAGCGATATTACTCATCTCCGTCAGATAAGTATTGAGCATCTCAGTTAGCTCCTCAGACTCCAAACTCTCAGTTGTCTTTGTAAAGCCTGCAATATCACTAAAAAATATCGATAACTTTTTATCTTTTGTAGCTACATCACTATCGCCTTTGCCACTAATGATTGAGGCGTATATCTGAGGAGAGACATATTTTGAGAGCTGTGTTGTGTACTCCTCTATCTGTCTCTTGACTCTTGCTGCTTCTTCTTTGTTTTGGAGCACATCCATGAGGTTGTTGATTGTGTAGTTTAACTCTTCTTTTGTGGTTTTTTTGGAGACATAACCGTTTGCACCGTATTTTAGGAACATAGAGGTGGTTTTTGGGTCATCTGCTGCTGTCACAGCTATGATTATTAGCTCTTCTTTGGAATGTATCTTTCTAAGATTCAAAATCAAATCAAAGCCGTTCATATTTGGCATATTGTAGTCCGTAAGTATCAGCTTGACCTCTGGATGCTTTCTAAACATCTCTAGCCCAAGGACGCCATCGTCAGCAAGTAATACTTTAAACTTCAGTACTTCTAGGTTCTTTTTGGCTGTCTTTTGAGCTATTATCGAGTCATCTATGACCAAAACTGTGTGGTCTTTGTAGATGTTGATTCGTTTTACCATATCTACGGCGTAGTTTAGGTCTTCTTCACGGGATTTGATGATATAGTCAACTATCTCATATTTGAGCATATTTTCTATAAACTTGTTGTCACTAATAGCACTTAGTATAATCGTTGCCATTCGCTTTGAAACTATATATTCAACAAATCTCTCTTTTGACTTGATACCTGGAATGTCCACTTCCATAATAACAGCAAAAAAATCTATAAATTTTTCATCGATATAATAGTAAACCGACTCAATATCGTGAGCTACAAATACATTGAAGTTGGCTCTTTCAAGCTTGATTTTTAATGCTGTGGCAATAGTTTGACTACTATCAATTACTAGAATATTTTCCATACCCTATCTCCTGATGTGGTCATTGATACCACTTATGTCTGTTAGCAAATCTATCACTTGGTCAGTCAACATAACATGCGACCTGTCTATGCTTGATAAAACCTCTCTAAGCGTCGCATTTGACTCATCCGATAGGTCTTTTTCGTCTTTTACACCAACTACTCTATATGTTTGAATAAGATTCGGGAACCCTTTTGCAAACACCTCATCACCTTTTTCTACATTGATAAATTTGTTGACCAGCTGATAAGTCTCCTCTGGAATCAATATCTCACCAAGCTTTGCAGCATGTTCCAATCTAGCTGCCAAATTCACGAATCCGCCGATAATAGTGTAATCCATTCTATCAGCGTTTCCAAAGTTACCTACAGTAACAAACCCCGTAGAAATACCTGCCTTGACATTAAAAGGCTGAAGCACACCATTTCTTCTCTGCTCTTTTCGAAACTCAACCATCTCTTCTTGCATCTCCAGAGCCATCTTTACGCAAGAGAGGGCATCCATAGCAACACCTTTGGAGTCGGGAGCGCCAAAAAATATCATCACGGCATCGCCTATAAACTTGTCTATCGTAGCTCCGTGTTTAAGCGCTATCTTACTCATAAGAGATAGATACTGATTGAGCCAAAAAGTGAGCTCTGTCGATTCGAAGGATTCAGAAATATCACTAAAATCAGCAATATGCAAAAAGAAAATTGTCAGCTTTCGTCGTCTCGCCTCCATCTTACCAGCGCCTGCACCGCTAATTATCGAGTGGTAAATCTGAGGTGAAATATACTTAGATAGCTGAGTAGTATACTCTTCTATCTGATGCTTGACCCTTATCGCTTCTTCTTTGTTGTGGAGGACATCCATTAGATTGCTGATTGTATAGTTAAGCTCATCCTTTGCACACCTGTCAGAAACATAGCCATTTGCACCGTATTTTAGGAACATTGAAGTGGTTGCTGAGTCATTTGTTTTTGTGATTGCTACAAGTATCAAATCTTCCTTTGAGAATCTCTTGCGCAACTGAAGTGTTAGCTCAAAGCCATTCATGCCAGAAAGGTCATTATTTATGAGCATTAGCTTGATATCTTGATGATTTTTGACAGCCTCTAGCGTCTCTTCAGCGCTATTTGCGACAAGGACATTGAACATCAAGGATTCTAGGTTTTCTTTGACATAGTCTAGGAATTTTGTGTCATTATGGACTACTAGGACTTTTTGCTCTTTGTATTTTCTGATACGGCTTATCATATCTACCGCATAATTGAGGTCTTCTTCTTTTTCTTTTAGTATGAAGTCTATAATGTTTTCTTTGGCGATTTGAGCAATGGCGACATCGTCAGTGAGAGAGCTAAGGACTATTGTTGCTATGCGTCTATCTGTCATATATTTGACAAAATCCACTTTGTCTTCAACATCATTTAGGTCAACTTCCATAATGACACCAAAAAAATTGACAAACTTCTCAGATATGTAGTAATAAGCTTCTCTTTTGCTCTTCGCGATATATGGTGTAAACCCATTTCGTTCTAGCTTTATCTTAAGCCCAGTAGTAACTATATCTCCGCTATCAATAACTAAAATATTTTCCATTCTTTTACAACCTAAAACCAAACACGATTAATGGGTTATTCTATCATAGTTTCCAAAATTTCACCATTTTATTGCAACTACAAAGTATCAATTTTTTACATAGAATCCATCTTTTATTTGGGATTTAATCTCTAAATTTTTCTTTTATACCTAAAAACTCTTCTATATTATTAAAAAACAACCAAACGAGCTCTGGGTCAAAGTGGATTCCCTGCTGATTCTCAAAATAGCTAATAATCTTATCCATAGGCCATGCTGGCTTGTAGCTTCTTTCGTGAGCAAGAGCATCAAAAACATCTGTTACAGCCACAATTCTACCCTCTATCGGAATATCCTTTGCCTTCAAACCTTGCGGGTAACCACTTCCATCATATTTTTCATGATGAGTTGCTGCTATGATGGAGGACACTCTGAAAAGCTCTCGTTTGGAGTTTTGCAAGATCTTCTCACCATATTGAGAGTGCTTTTTCATAACATCAAACTCTTCTTCGGTCAGCTTGCCATTTTTGTGCAAAATATCATCTGGAATAAATAGCTTGCCAATGTCGTGCATCGTAGAAGCTAGCTTGATTGTTTCACACTCACTCTCTGGCAAACCATAGTGTTTTGCCAACAAATATGAGTAATGTGCAACCCTTCTAATGTGTTGCCCGGTCTCTCGTGAACGAATCTCGGCTGCCTCAGCTAGGGTAAAAAGAGTCTCTTTGAATGTCTGGTCCACTTCATCATTTAGTAGTTGGAGATGGTTGGTTCTCTCTTGCACCATTGATTCTAGTGATTTTTTGTACAGATGCAACTCAAGGTGATTTTTGATTCTAATCGCCAATAGATTGGGCTTGAAGGGTTTGTGAATATAGTCAACCGCGCCCATTTGTAGACCTATAGCTTCATCATCATCGCTCTCTTGTGTCGTACAAAATATGATTGGGATTTCTCTTGTTGCTGGATTTTCTTTTAGTTGTCTACAAACTTCATATCCATCCATATTTGGCATACACACATCCAAGATAATAATGTCAGGCTTGGCATTATAGGCTGCTTGCAGTCCATTACTACCATTTGTAGCAGCCAAGACAATATAATCATTCTGCAGAACATTTGACAATATATCTATATTTAGAGGCTCATCGTCAACTATAAGAATTTTTGGATTTTGCAAACCTAACATATCAGAACAGCTCCATCTCTTCTGAATCATCGCTATAGTTTGCATCGATAAGATTCAAAATAGTCTTTATATCAGCCAGCAATGAATCATCATAGGCATTCGGGTTGGCAAGAGCACCCGAGAATAGCTGTTGTCTCCAATGCAAAAGAGTAAAGGACAGCGTCTCTAGGCATCCGAGTGCTATTTTTATTTTCTGTTCTGGCAAATTCAGCTCTATCTCTGCAAACTTCGCAGCAAACTCCTTCAAACCAGTACCCAAATCCTTGAATAGTGGATACAAGAAAAGTATATCTCCATATCTCCTAACGGCATTGGAGGTTTCCATAATATGCACAGGCGTTAGTGTGTTTCTCATACACATCAGGCTAACCCTAGAGTCTATGATGTCTTCTAGCTCTTCAAAATCCAAAATATGGTCATCCAAAAACATTTTTTTGTAGTCATCATCATCTATTAATTTTTTTAAATTCTCATTTTTGAGCTTCTTGACCAACGATGGTCTTGTTGTCTTGTTTTCAAAGACCCTAAGAGACTTCTCCAGTTCGGATATTTTCTTTTTTAGTAATTCATTTTTTTGTTTTAGCTCTATATGTGTTCTTATCCTAGCTTTTGCGACAGATGGACGAAACGGCTTTGTAATATAATCTGCCGCACCCAATTCAAACCCGAAAATCTCATCCTTTTCTTTGTCGTTTGCAGTGATAAAAATTATCGGAATATCTCTAGTTAACTCATTTGCCTTAATACTTCTACATAAGTCATAACCATTTAGCTCTGGCATATTTACATCGAGTAAAATCAACTCTGGCAAAGCTTGATGATTCAATACATCAAGAACAACTTTTGGATTTGGAATTCCGGCAACTGTATACTCATCTTTGAGTATTTCGTATAATATTTCTAAATTTGAAGTTTCATCATCCACTACCAATATTGCCGGTTTAATAGTTTCTGGTTGACTCATTCTTTATCCTTGGTGTTAGTTTGTATCAGCATCTCTTCTATGATTGCTTTAGCAGACATAAAGTCATATGCATCCAACAGAGCTGAGACTTTTTGTAGTGCTTCTCTATGTATATCATCATCGGAAAGAGTAGAGCTCAGATGCATAACATCATCTTTTGCACTTATCTGGAAGCTACTGACCTTATCAAATAAGTTTTTAATCTTTTCAGGGCTTATTGATTCAACGCTCCCTGTGTGATTTGACACAGATTTTTGAGTATCTGGCAATAAGGCTATATCTTCAAGACATCGCTGCAGCTCTCTATTGGCTGTTATCAGGTCTTTGTTGGTATCTATTGTGTGCAGTGTATTTTCTAGCTTTTTGAGTATTTCATGCAACCCTAGCATACCAAAATTACCAGCAACACCTTTGAGCGTGTGAATCAGAATTCCTGCTTCTTCCTTTTGCCCATTAACAATATATTCATGGAGTTTTTTGAAGCTATCTTGATAACTAATGGCAAATTTTTTGAGAAGCTTGACATACGCCTCAGCATTTCCACCAACCGTTCTCAGTCCAGCCATACTATCTATCGCCTTGAACTCTGAAAACTCATCTGCTGGCTGAACAATTGCATCCTCAACTTCCGTCTTGATACCAAGGAGTCTTACTATTTTAGTAATAAGCTGCAATGGCTCTATAGGCTTGGACAAATATCCATCAAATGAAAAATCACCAGTTTTTTCTATTGTTTGTTTTGTTATATCTGCGCTCAAAGCAACAATTGGAATGGCGCACATACCAGCCGCTCTTATGCGCCCAATGGTCTCAAAACCATCCATATGAGGCATTTGTAAGTCCATAAAAATAATATCAAAATCATCTCCATTGGTATCCATAATTTCAAGCGCTTCATGCCCGCTTATTGCTGTAGTTACCACTGCACCATAAGAGCTCAAAAGCTCAAACATCATTTCCAAATTGAAGCTATTGTCATCCACTACCAGAATATGTATATTTTCCAAAGCTGTTTTTGGCTGTTGCACACTACCTTTCTCATTGGAAATGGTCTGTAAATAGTAATCTCTATCAATAATTGACAACAAAATATCAAGCAAAGTTGACCTACTGATACTCTTTTTCATCATATTTACAATGTCCGCATTTTGCAAAGCAATGGTTCTTATATCAAAAGGTGACGAAGTGGATACAACTATATTTTTTATTTCAACCAAACTATTGTCAATAATATGCTGCAAAACTTTTGTTTCATCAAATAGCGGTGCCTCAAATCCAACAATCGCCAAATCATATTGGTTGTTTTTTGGAGGATTTTGCAAAAAATTATCTGTCAAAAAGTGATCGATATGAATACCTAAAAATTTCACCAACGCAACCAATCTTTTGGCATATTCTTCGTGGTCATCCACAAAAAGTATTTTTTTGTTGGTCATTTTGTCTTTTGCCAATCTAAATACTTCTGGGAGTTCATCCATGCAGACAAATGGAATTCTCACATAAAAATAGCTACCTTTATAAATTTCACTTGTAACACCTATCGTACCACCCATTAGTTCTGTCAAATTTTTGCAAATGGCAAGACCGAGACCAGTACCACCATATACCCTAGTCGTAGATGTGTCAGCTTGTTCAAAAGGTTTGAAAAGCTTTTCTATCTGCCCAGCTGTCATTCCTATGCCAGTATCCTCTATGCCAAGTTCCAATTCTACATTTGATTGACCAGATGACAAAACATCCACTCTCAGCGTAATCGAGCCTTCATTCGTAAATTTAAGAGCATTGCCAATTAGATTCATTAGAATCTGCTTGAGTCTAAGCTTGTCACCAATAAGTACAGTAGGGTGATTTGCATCCAGCAAAAAAACAAATTTTAGATTCTTTTCATAAATCCTAGGAGCAAACGCATCTTCAATTTCATCTAGCATCTCATCAAGATTGAATTGAAGCGTCTCCATCTCCATTTTTTCCGACTCTATTTTGGAGAAATCTAATATGTCATTGATAAGGCTCAAAAGCATATTGGCAGAAGACTGAATAGTGCTTACAAAGCCTTTTAATTTTGCCTGTAGATTTGACTCCAACAACAGGTGCGACATACCAATGATGGCATTCATTGGTGTTCTGATTTCATGACTCATATTTGTCAAAAAATCACTTTTTGCACGACTTGCAGCGATGGCGCTCTGTCTCGCTTCTTTGAGCTCTTCTTCCCATTTTTTCTTTTCTGTAATATCTCGGATAATACTCGATATTCCAACGACCTTGCCACTTTCATTGAAGACTGGAGAGCTTGTAATAGACACATCTATCACCTGCCCATCTTTTCGAACCCTTCTACTCTCATAGTTGCAAAGCTCCTTCCCATCAGCAGCCATTTTCAAAATCGTATCTTCTTCGCGGCTGAGCTCTGATGGAAATAGTATTCTCATTTTTTTGTCAACAATATCTTCTGGTGCATAGCCAAAGAGATTTACCGCTCCACCATTCCATGATGTCACATTTCCATAGAGGTCTTTTGAAATTATCGCGTCTTGCGAAGAATTTACGACAGATGCTAGGAGAGCTTGCGTCTCTGACTCCTTCTCTCTAGCCAACATTTTCTTTTGAACCTCTTCAATGATTTTGTTGCTCAGGCTCGCATTTATCTCATCTAGCTCTCTTACCTTTTCTTGGAGTTGGTTAGTTACTACTTGATACTGGCTAGTCATCTCCTCCGCTATACTTTGAGATTTGTCCCTAAGCAGTAAGACTGAGCGCATAGTGAGATAAAGCAGAATACTAATAACAAATCCACTCAAAAAAACAAAGAAAGGTTTTAGCGTATCGACTTCATTTTCAAAAGCCTTCTCTGTTTGGAAGAAAGCATTCCAAGTCTCACCATACAGTTTGACCTCTCTCGTACTCGTGAACATCGGATTAGCAGTATGATTATCACTTATAGTATATATTCCATCATACAGGAGAGTCTTGTTCTTATTGCTTGGGGCGACATCATAAATTCTGAATGCCAATGGATTACTTTTGTCGTTATAAATGGTTCCAAAAAATGGCTTCACCCTAAATGCAATATATACAAAACCAAAGATATTTTTGCGTCGCTCCTCGACAGTTTGTGGCAGAGAACCACTTTTATATACTGGCAAATATAGCAAAAATCCATTTTGTGGTGCGCTACTTGTTTCTTGGACCAGCCTAACAGCACTTGTCATTTGAGAGCTTCCACTATCTATAGCTCTGAGCATCGCCTCGCGTCTAGTTGGCTCTGCGGACATATCAAAACCAACAGCTCTTTGATTACGCCAATCGTTTGGCTCTATATATATTATGGCTGTTCTGGCATCTTTTTTATCATTTTGTCTGACTTTGTCAGAACTGACCTCGTGCATATATCTAGCAGTTAGCTCTGAGGGGTTTCCTTTTGGTATATAAATACTAAACCCAACACCTTGCAAACCCTTGTATTTTTCAGCCAAGTGCACATTATCAAGGTAAGTCTTCCACTCATTTTTGCTTACAAAATCTGAGCCGTAAAAGAATCCTTCAGTACCATGAAGCAAGCAATCATAGAGCTTCATCTCCTGCTCCATATGAGCAATAGAATCTGTCACTTCATCTTCAAAATGAGCTTTTGCCCCAGCCTTGATAGTTTGGTGCATTGAAAAAGCGGTGTAAGCCGTAACAAAAAAAGTAATCACAAAAATAGCTATAGGTACAAATTTCATATATCCATTTTTTGACTGATTACCTGTTTTTGATAAAAAACTCATACACACTCTTTTGGTTCATTTTCGCACCTAGGAAAATTTGATTGTTAAACGCTCTTGGCAATATTTGCCACTACTGCCGTAGCGTGATTCATTGCTATTCCGATACTTCCACCTGTCTTTTGCGACAAATCACCGATAATATATAGGTTTTGGATATTAGTTTTGTGAGTAAAATGCTCCACTACAGGATAGTTACCATCCATATTGATTTTGCATTTTTTGATAAAATCTTTTGGGGTTGAACCACCTATCGCAAAAACAACTCTGTCAAACTCTTCATGGGCTATTTCGCCAAAATTGACTCTAACCTTCCCGCTTGCATCTTCAACGCTAACTATATTTGTTCCCAGCAAAGCTCTTACACTCCCGTGTGCAAAAGCCCTATTGATATGCAATAGATTTTGCGAATTTAGCCTTGTGAAGTTTTGTTGTCTATAGCTGAGTGCTACATCGTTATTCTCGGACAAATCACAAGCATATTCAATAGCTGAGTTGCCCCCACCAACAACCAGCACAGACTCATCACCCTTGCAGTTGTTGACATCAAAATTGACTTTGCTTTTGATTGAAAGCGGTATTTCTAGGGTTGGTTTGTTTGGTTTGCCCATATTTCCTATGGCAATGATGCAGTTTTTGGTCTTATAATACTCTCCATTTGAGCTATGAAGTATGAGCAAGTCGTCTTCTGTATCTATCTTCTCTATCTCTTCACCAAATTTTGCATTGATTTGATACTTTTCAAACATAGAGTCGATAAGCTCAAGATACCCCTCTTTTGTGGTCTCCTCAAATGGAACTCGACCGATAATATCACATTTTTGACCCATCCAATCTTTGTCAACCCTCTTGTGCTCTTTGTAATAATGACGAATAGTATTTGAATGCTCGGCGGTTTTTTCTATCAGCAAGATATTTTTCATCCCCAGCTCGCTCGCCTCAACCATAGCAGCCACCCCGCCAGGTCCTGCACCTACCACTATCAAATCATAAATACCGCTCATCAGCTATCCATCTCTTCTGTCGCAAATATCACACCATCAATCTCGTTTGCCACCACCCATTCCATATCTTCTTCTTCATCGATAAGTACGAGCACCTTTGTATCAAACATATAGTTGTCGGCAGCTTTTTGCATACTATGCGCATCTTCTTTGTAAGCGACGACATATTTTGCACCGAGATTGCACACATAAACTAGCTCTTTCAAATCTGCAGCGTGCAGCGCAAGCGAGACGCCTTTTTGTATTAGAGATTTGTACTTCGCCATTGCATTTTTGTCGAATACCTCATACACCAAATTTATCGGGGTTAGACCGCTACCCTCAGCATCACAACCAACTACAATCTTTTCGCCCGTACTGACGAACTCATTTCCACCAACTATTATCATTTGACCCCCGCGCACTCTTTCGAGCAATAAAATTTACCGTCCACAGCTATACTCTCCAAACTCTCAGCAAATGTCCCACATTTGGCACAAGCTACCATGACGCTGTCGCCTGTCTTTTTGAACTGTTCACTTTTTGGCGCTGGCTTTTGTGGCTGGGCTGGTGTTTTGAACAGTTTTACATAAATCATGTAAACCAACAATGACAAAAGAAGACTAACAATCAAAAACCTCAACATCTACGCTCCAATAAGTATATAATTGCCAAACGGCATCTGAAATATCTTTGTATCATTATCGCTATTTTCTACTTTTGCTATCTCTTTTTCACCCTTAAAAAGTAGCATTTTTGTCTTTTCATCCATCGCTCCAGAGCATATTTGTGACAAAATCTCTTCACTACCAACAGCTCTTGAAGTAATCAGGTCGAATTTTTGTGTTATATTCTCCACCCTATCCTTGATAACAGTCATATTTTTGAGTCCCAAATCTATCTTGACATACTCCAAAAATGCGTATTTTTTGCCTTTTGCCTCAACAAGCGTGAACTCTTTGTCAGGAAGCGCGAAAGCCAGTGGCATAGCTGGAAACCCTGCCCCACTTCCAACATCAAGACAAGTATGAAAATCTGGCAAAAATTTTATAGGATAAATCGAATTAAAAATATTTTGTGCTAGTTCTGTTGAGCTCTTGAATGTGGTCAGGCTATGAGTCTGGTTCCACTCATACAAAAGTCTAGCAAAAGCCTCGGCTTTTTGGGCGAAATCATCATCGACCACCAACCCATATTGCTCACAAAGTCTATTAATCTGCTCTATCAAAACAGATGTCCGTGAGCTTTTTTGGCGTCAATATATTTTGAATTATGCTCGCTCTTATCAGCTATTATAGGGATTCGCTCGATAATTTCTATATTCTTGATGCTTTCTAGCTTTTTTGGATTGTTAGTCAGAAGTCTGATTTTGCTAATACCGAAATGTTTTAGCACCTGTTCTACAATGTCGAAATTGCGCTCATCATGCGCAAAACCTAGCTGATGGTTAGCCTGATATGTATCTAGCCCTTCATCTTGAAGTTTGTATGCATTTACCTTATTGAGAAGCCCTATGCCTCTGCCTTCTTGTCTGAGATAGATTATCATCCCACAACCGCTTTGTTCTATCATCGCTAGCGCCATTTCGAGCTGGTCTCTACAGTCACACCTGAGTGAGCCGAAGGCGTCGCCTGTCAAACATTCTGAATGCACACGAACTATCGGAGCTTCACAATCCAAAGTCTGAGTCATAACTACCAGATGCTCTTTATTGCCTTGTTTGAAAGCTTGTATACTGAAGTCACCAAACCTTGATGGGAGCTTGGCAGTCTGAGAAATATCGAGATTCAAAATATTGTAACCTTTGAAAAAATTTCCACATTTTATATTGAACCCTCTGAATAAATCAGTTTTCGTGATATTTTGGTATTACAACTACTACGCCAGTCAAAAGGACAAGCCAACTTGTCTCACTTTTCAATTCAATCAGAGTTGTTACCAACAAACTTCCCAAAATATATACACTTTAGCAAATCATCCACAACAGCCCTGCTCTCTTGGTCTTCCTCGCAACCAGTTCGTTTGACTTCTTCCGCCAATAACTGTTCATAAACATATTCGGCTTGGCGTTTTTTGAGGATCTTGCCTCGATATATTCCATTAATCATCATCTTGGTTATCTTGTCATAATCGATGCCAGAATAGCAATCTGGGAAACCCCCACGACTCTCAATCATATTGAAATATGTTGCAAAAGCTTGATTGCGGTTTAGCATAGTTGGGCGGACACGCATAATTACAACTCCCATAATTGAGACTTTACGCTGCAATACTAACTTATTTAGAGTAACAGTCGATTGAATTTGAACAACTCTATAGTATGATTTTCAAAAAGTTTGGAGGCAAAATGCAAACAAAGCTTTTACTGTTAGAAGACGATGACCAGTTGCGAGAGATAGTAAGCGAATTCCTTGAAGACAATGACTATCTAGTGGTATGCGCAGAAGATGCAAATGAGGCTATGGATAGGCTTTACGAGGAGAGTTTTGATTTGCTTTTGTTCGATGTCAAAGTGCCTTTTATGAGTGGCTTTGACCTCCTTTCCAAGATTCGCTCCGAGGGAAATGGCACTCCAGCTATATTTCTAACCTCTCTCAACAGCATGGATGACCTCTCAAAAGCCTACGATAGCGGATGCGATGATTTTCTCAAAAAACCGTTTGAGCTTCGAGAGCTACTACTGAGAGTCAAAACACTCACCAAGAGGGCATTTCTACATAGAAGTGACGAAAAAATCCATATAGCTCAAGAGGTCTATTTTGACATCAAATCCAACAAGATTCACAAAGATGGCGCAGTAACATCGCTATCCAAAAAAGAGTCACTCATACTGAAATTGCTGATGAAACATAGAAATATCATAGTCACCCCAGAGCAGATATTTCAAAATGCTTGGGACTATGAAGATGAGCCAAGCGAGCTAAGTCTCAGAACCTATATCAAAAACATCAGAAAAGTAATCGGCAAAGACCTCATCGAAAACGCAAGAGGACAGGGGTATATTCTTGTTGCAGGTTGAAAAAAAATCGCTTATTCAATTCGTATCGATGTATGTTATCTCAACCACGCTATTGTTGGTTGCCATCTCAATCATCTACTACCAATATCAAAAAGGTATTTACCTAGAAACTAGACGCGCTTCCATGCAGATATATGGCGAGAAAGTAGTGGATTCTGTCTATGACGCTCGCAACAAAGCTGATGTTGAAAAATATTATGCCGAGGATAAAAGATATACGGCTGGCATTTATGATGACAAAAAAAGAGCTATTTTTACCTCGTTCAACGAACCGATTGACTTCAAAAAAAGCTTTTATGACAAAGATGGCTACCTATATGTCATCGACAAAATAGAACTAGAATATCTAAAGGCAAAATTCATCGTCATAAAAGGTCAAAACCTAGACAATGAACTAGAAAGCGTCAGAGAGCACCTCTATTTAATCATGATAATATCTCTATTTTTCATCATCGTTTTGGCATATTTCCTGACCAAAATGTTCCTCAGACCAATACGAAATTACATCGAAAAAATAGACGGCTTCATAAAAGACACTACCCACGAGCTAAACACCCCAATCTCTGCAATCACTATGAC
Organism: uncultured Campylobacteraceae bacterium; assembly: GCA_964577355.1. GTDB lineage: Bacteria > Campylobacterota > Campylobacteria > Campylobacterales > UBA6016 > CAZNYV01. The sequence continues at coordinate 19,321 of CAZNYV010000005.1, read as the reverse complement.
CATCGAAACTATTGACAAAAACAAGCTTGATTCAAAACTACTGCGAAAAATCATGCGGATAGATATAGCTGCCAAAACTATCTCCAGCCTCTATCAAGACTTGAGCTTCGTCGCACTATACGGCAAGTCACAAAACAAAGACGAAGTAGTGGATTTGGTAGAGCTGCTAACAAGTCGTATTGAGTATTTTGAGCCACTAGCCGAAGTAAAAGGGCTTGTGTTTGAAACAGCATTAGAGGAATCAAATATCACTATAGACAAAAATAAAATCAGGATTCTAGTTGACAACCTAATATCAAATGCCATCAAATACAATCACAAAAATAGTAGCATCAAACTGGTACTAAAACAAAACTTCATGGCTGTCGAAGACCGAGGTGTGGGGATAGCAAACGAGAAAATATCTGATATTTTTGCTAGATATTCTAGGTTCAACGATTCAAGCGGTGGGTTTGGACTTGGTCTGAACATCGTAAAAATGATATGTAACGAATATCACATAAATATAGCAGTTCATTCAGAACTTGGGGTTGGGACTAGATTTGAGCTGTCGTGGTAGCCTAGTGGCTACTCATCGTCATCTCTTGGTTTTTGTTTTGTGATTTTGCGGTTTCTACTTATGGCAACACCTATAGCGCTTGCAATAAGGACTACGACGACGCCGACTATAACATAACTGGTTCCAGATGGTGAGCTTTTTACCGTGACCAAATTCTCGTCACTACTCCTATCAGGTCCACCAAACTGCTTGTGAAAGGCATCCGCCTTGTCTAGTTGTGGCTGATTCCAAGCATCGCCAGCAAAAAGCGAAACTGCAAAAAAAATAAAAACAGATGAAACAACTCCTCTCATCTATTCCTCCTTCGTTACGACAAAATTGAACCGTACCTTACTGGTTCTTATTTCTCAAAATTCATGAACTCTTTTGGTTCTTCAGCAACAAAATCGTACTGAAGTAATTTTATTTTATATGAGTGAAGCATAACCCTTTTGCCATCACTACCGCCATATGCCTTGTCACCAACTATTGGGTTGCCCAGATGTTTTAGGTGAGCTCTAATCTGATGCGTTCTACCTGTTTTGATAACTATTTTGAGTTTTGTTTTTTTTGCCATTACTGAAATTGGCTCGTATTCCGTGACAGCTTTTTCGCCTTTTTTGTCGACTACGGCAGAGGCTTTTGAGCCTTTTGTGATTTTGAGAGGCATATCTATCACACCACCCTCAGGTATGATTCCATCGACGACAGCCAAATACTCTTTGTACACTCTTTGATTTCTGAACTCATTTATAGCTTTTTGACGAAACTCCTCGTTTTTGACAAGCATCAACACACCACTTGTCTCACGGTCAAGACGATGAAGCAACGGATAACCATATCTAAGCTCCAGCTCTTCACTATTCACGAAAGCTGGTTTGTTGAGCACCAATAAATTATCGTCAGCCAGTATCATTTGTACTTTCTCGATTTGCTCTACCTTGAAAACAGTATCTTTTGGCATCAAGGCTCTCGCGATTGTCAGCTTCTTGCCATGCGAATACACAAGCCCTCTATCAATCATATCTTTGGCTTTGCCCACAGAGATACCGAGTTGGTCAGCTAGCAGCTTGGATGCTTTTTCGCCAGTTTTGGCTAATTTTTCTTCGTTCATTTTTCTCTCTTATTATTGGCTTTTGGTCTCAAACGAGGCAATCAATCGCACTATGAAACTTTTTTCATCATATCAATATCACCCTTAGTCAAAGGCGTATAGCTTCTATTCTCAGACATACAAAAGCTACTTGTCCAACCCAGCGTCTGTCTCTTGTAGTGCAATTTCAGCCTTCATACGCACTGTTGCATCTTCATATACCGCAACCACTTCAGTAGATGGGAGTCTAAAAATATAGTTCTCTCTCCAACCAGAACTACGACTATCTTCATAAAGACAAACTGGAACATGCTCGGGTTTTCCAGTTCTATACACTCTTTTGAAAGCCTCCATTATTCCAGTTTTATCTATTGCTGGAAACACTTCAGTAACCCTCTTACCAACAATATCACTAGACTTAATACCATCTATTTTCTCAGCTGCCTTGTTGATATTGACAAATGCAAAGTCATCTCCTCCATCTACCGCTTCATATATAGCCACACCATCCGTCATGCCATCCAGTACAAACCTCAGAGTATATTCTGATTTCTCAAGCTTACCGACTAGCTCTTCTTTTCTACTGCGAGACGCTATTACATATCCAATATCTCCAGCCAAACCTTCAAGCATCGCTATCTCTTCTGTAATAAACCCAAAAGCTTTGACAGAGTAGATTGACAGAACAGCAAAAGGCTTCTCACCAGCATGTGCTCGCAAAGGCAGACAAATAGACGAACCTATTCCTGAATTTTTTGCTTCGTCTCTCCACATGGCATAATAGTCCAAATTGATAGACTGCGTTACAATTGTTTCATTTCGTATAATGCTTTGAGCGCTAGGACCTCTTGAAGTAGGATTGGTAGGATCCAAAGATAGATCTAGTTGCTCTACATAACCCATCGGATCATAAGAGTGTGAAGAAATAACTATCTTGTCATCCACAATCTCACCAATCCAAGCCAAAGCATATCTGCCATGGCTAGCAATTACAGAGCAGCACTCATTTTTGATTTCGTCAACTGATTTTTCACTGATTAGTGAACGGCCAACTATACCGATTGTGTTCAGTATCTCATATAGATAATCTTTCATATAGAGTGTTGATTCTAGTGTTCGTTCTTTTTTTTGCAACTCATCATTGACCTTCCACAACTCAGTAATATCCCTAGCAACGCCAAGCACACCTATCAGCTCCCCAGTTTCTGTTTTCAATGGTGTTTTAATAGTCTCCAACAAGACTCTCTTGCCGTCTCCAGCCAAAGTTACCCACTCTGTATTTGTGGTCGGAATATCATTTGCCATTGCCTCTTTATCTTTTTGACGGAAGAAGGTCGCTAGTTCGGCAGATACAAAATCATAATCTGTCTTGCCAATTATTTCACTCTCTTTTGCTCCAAAAAAGAACTCAAACTTCGGATTGCACGATATATACACTCCATTTTGGTCTTTGAGCCAAATATATTCAGGGATAGTGTCTATTACTGCCTTTAGATGAGCTTTTTGTTCAGCTGATTTTTTTGAGAGCTCCAACTTCGTTCGTCGATAATAAAGCATATAGCGCACAACAACTAGCCACACGATAAACACTAGTACGGAACTTATAGATAGTGCATATCTAAACTCTTTTTTTAGCATTGGCAAAACACTGTCTTTGCTGTACAAAGTCATAAAACCTGCGATATTACCACCAAAATCAACATATGGTTTTAGTGTTACAGCATAAGCATCTTCGCCAATATATGCAGAAAAATCAAACTCGTTTCCTGCCGATACAGCGTTTGTTATTTCTCGCGCTTTGCCATCAAATAATTTGGATATAAAAGAGATATTCTCTTTTGAATAACTCGCATTACTATGCACAAATCTGTTGTTTGCTATAGGCAGACAAGAGGCAGAAAATTCCTTGTTTGCACTACTTGTCCTATTGCTATCCATCACATAATAGGCATCCATTTTGAAGTTTTTTTGCAGTGTATCATATAGAGTAGGTTCATCGAATCCAAACTCCACACTTCCTAGCAAAACCCCATCACTAACAATAGGATAAACAAATCTGAATGCGTGAAAATATTTCCCTGCCTCAAAGTCGCTGACGACTTTCTTTGTATCATAAGCATTTTGTATTGTTTTGCGATAATCTATGACACAATCACCGTATTTATCAGGTTTTTGAAACCTCGCAAGCACATTGCCTGTTAAATTCTGAAATTCAAAAATACGCATATTGTGTATTTTACTTTCATCGTATAGGGCAGCATATTTGGAGAAAATAGCATCATGGGCTTCTTTGTAATTTTTCGAGCTATTTACATTTTTTAGTATTGCGATTAAGTCGGAGTCTTTTGTTATATTTTTGGACATTGCTTCGGTCAACATTTTGTACGAATTAATAGTGGAGTCAAACTCTTGCTGCCACTCAACGGAGATTGTTTTTAGATACTCACTCTTTCTACTCTCATAGTGACTATACAAAACAATATAATTAACCAGCTCAAATATTATTAAAACAAAAGAAACAATAAGTGCAAAAGCACGGTTAAACCCATACCCATCAAGCTTAGCAATCAATTATCGCCTCCGTTTTAGCTAATTAAAATTAAAATTTTCGTAATACTATCTATTGAGCATTTAAACAACATCATTTAGCTTTTGCACCACGCTATCACAAATAGGTAAAATCAGTTTTTTATTTTTGGAAGTAGTGCCTTTTTGAAGAATAATTTCCGATTTTGCCACCTTTAACCACTTGGAGAGAAATCTGACAAGCTCCTCGTTTGCTTCACCATCTACAGGAGGTGCCTTTAACTTGATTTTTAGCGCATTCTCTATCACGCCTATGACTTCGTTTTTTGAGGAGTTTGGAGCGGCGCGAACGACCAACTCTATCTGCCCTTTGGCTTCATTTATCTGATAAAAACTCACTGTGTCAATAGCTCATTTATTTTTGATAGAGCAAGAGTTGCTGGGTCTTTTTCTTGATTTAGCGTGCTTTGCGGTAGATTTTGATGATTTTTGAGCACGCTTGCCAATTCATCAGCACTACACATTGTATAGCCATCGACAGCATCAAAAGTAGCCTTATGATTGTGGATATTTGACCCAGTAATGATTTTGCATCCAAACTGAGCTGGTTCGATTGGATTGTGACCGCCGATATTTGCAAACGAACCACATACGATAGCTATATCACTGATGGCATAGACATTGATAAGCTCGCCCATCATATCAACTACAGTAACATCGCTGTCAAACGAACCAGCTGTGGAAAATCTAGTAAATGTTAGATTTTTTTGTCTGCACTCGTTCTCTATTACGCCGCACACACTATCAAACCTCTCCGGATGTCTAGGCACGATAATGAGTTTTGCACCGCCATTGGCAAATGCCTCACAAAAAGCACTAAAAGCTATCTCCTCTTCACCAAAATGGGTGCTAGCTGCAACCACCGTTAGCTTTATGGCATCTCTTGGATAGTTTGTTGTCGGAGTATGTTTTTGCGATACTTTGGTGTTTCCTGTGACAAAAATATCTTTTGCGCCTAGTTCTCTTAACCTATCTGCATCAGAGTCACTCTGAGCCAATACCAAATCTACAAAAGAGAACAAAAAGCGATAAAAAAATCCAAACCGCTTGTAACTTTGGTGTGATTTGTCAGAAATCCTAGCGTTGATAAGAACAGTCTTGGAGCCTTTTAGCTTTGCGGTGGCAAACAGCAAGAGCCACAATTCAGCCTCCGCTACGATAATAATACGAGAGCGCTTCTCCCAGCATGGCAAAAATATCTCATACGGTAGAAAAGAAACCTTGTCAGCCCATTTGCTAGCTTCATCATAGCCGGTCTGTGTGGTCACACTAAAATGTACACTATCACCAAAATGCGCTGCTATTTCTTTCATCGAAGCTGTCTCGCCATATGAGCAGGTGTGAAAACGAATAGTATCTACTTGTGGAGCCTTGTTCATAAAAGGAAAAAACCTAGCCGGCAGAGCCTCTCGATATTTTGGCTTTGTGAGTAGATACAAAATATACGGTAGCGCCAAAATATACAAAAATAGCGCAAAGACATAGTAAAAGGCTAGTTTAATAAATATTGATATTTGATGAAAATTTAGCAAAAGAGCCTCATATCCTCAAAAAATTCCCGATAATCTCTTTGCCATATTCGGACAAAATAGACTCTGGATGAAATTGCACACCATATACATTCTGCCCTGTAATCTCAAGTGCCATTATCTCACCATCATCAGCACTAAAAGCTGTCGGCTTGATACAACTTGGCAAATTCTCATTTTTGACTATGAGAGAGTGGTACCTAGTGGCTGTAAACTCTTCTGGTAACCCTGCAAAAATCTTGGTATCAGCAGTGATTTTCATCTTTGAAGTCTTGCCATGCATCATATTTGGAGCCCTGACAACTTGCCCGCCGAAAGCCTGTCCTATCGCTTGATGACCTAGACATATTCCCAAAATAGGCACTCTGCCTGAGAATCTTTTGATAAGCTCTAGCGTCACGCCAGCATCATCAGGAGTAGATGGTCCAGGGGAGATAATTATTTTCTCTGGATTCAGCGCCTCTATCTCATCAAGTGTCAATTCGTCATTTCGAATAATTTTCAAATCAGCCCCAAGCTCTCTGCAGTACTGAACCACATTGTAAGTGAAGCTATCATAGTTATCAATCATAAGTATCATATCTGTCTCTATCCTGTTTGAAAATCTGTTTTTTTAATAATACAACTTGGCAGATTATACAGTTTTTCAGCAAATTAGTTGTTTGACTTGCAAAAAATCGCTACTTCGCAATAGTGTCACTATTTTGCTACTTTTTGATGTTACCATCTCGGAACAGTAGGATTTATCTTATAAATCTCAAAAAATAACTTGTTAGAAAAGGTATAAAATGTTTGGCGGCACAAAAATAAGGGAACTACAATCTGAGATTGATGAGCTAAAAAATCAACTATCAAAGCAGGAAGAATCTACAAAAATCTTGCACTCAATAGTCAAATTCTCACTTGAAGAGTTTATGGTTGTTTTGGATGCCAATGGCAATTTGGTATATACAAACGACAAAGCTTCACAGATACCTTATCTGGATAAAGTGGTCGCGGAGCTCAGAAAAAAACAAAAAACAATCAATGTTGGTGATTGCGAAGGCGTTGTTGAATTCCAGCAAATCGACAGCAACCACACGGTGTATCGTTTCAGGCGAACCGATGTCAAGAGTGATGGCAAAATGCTGTCAATGCACCACGATTCTATAAAAACAGCGCTTAGCAACAATCAAACAGTATTCATTAGTATCATAGACCATCTCAAAAATATGTCCGAAGAATCCGAAGAGATGGTATCAAACTCGCACGACGGAATAGCACTCATAGACTCTACGCTCAAACAAACAGGAGCTCTAGTTGAGCTTGTAAATGCTGCCGTAGACAATACCCAACTACTCAAATCAAGAAGTGGAGAAATAACAAACATCATCTCGCTAATCACAGATATAGCCGACCAAACAAATCTCCTAGCTCTCAACGCAGCCATAGAAGCAGCGAGAGCTGGTGAACATGGGCGAGGTTTTGCGGTAGTTGCCGATGAAGTGAGAAAACTAGCAGAAAAAACACAAAAGGCTACAAAAGAGATAGAGGTTGTAGTTCAATCAATGCAGCAAGAAACCGATGACATACAAGACAAGACAGAGCGCATAAACGACATTGTGACAAACAACAAACAGAGCATAGACTCTCTACATGAGCATATCAAGGTATTTGAAAGCAATGCCACAAAAGCCAAGCGAGAGACCCTAATACTGGCTAATTATTCATTTGCGAGTCTCGCAAAAGTAGACCATGTGATATACAAAAACAATGTCTACTCTCTTATCTTTGGTGAACACAATGACTTCGTCTCAACTGGGCATCATGAATGCAGACTAGGCAGATGGTACCAATCTGAAGGATTGAAACAGTACGGCTCAACAAATGCATATAAAAAACTAGAGTCCCCACACGGTATAGTACACCAAGAAGCAAATGCACTAGCTCAAAAATGTACAGGCAGCAAGGTAATGTGCTCAAAAGAAGACATAGAAAACTCGGTACAAAAAATAGAGAAAGCTAGTCTTGAAGTATTCCAATTACTAGATGCCATGGTAGAGGAAAACCTAAAACAAATCTGAGAGCAATGGTTACATTAAATTTCCATTGGATTGCTATAATGTAACTTTTTAGCATTGGATTAATGCAATAGCGGTAATAATACTCATTAGATTTACTTTATTTTGATTTTGCGGAGCAGTATTATTGACGAGTGATGTTTTAAGGGTTTTGAAAAAAGCAAAATTATTATATGTCGAAGATGACAAAAGCACTCAAATAGTAACACTGAGAGTGCTCAATAGATATTTTGACAATATCATTGTAGCATCCGATGGCAAAGAAGCCTTAGACATACTAGACAGGCATAAGTTCGATGTTGCCCTGCTTGATATTGTTATGCCAAAACTAAGTGGCTGGGATGTGATAGCTAGGATTAGAGAATTTGACAAAGATATGCCCATCGTAGTACTGAGTGGCAATATTATTGCTGACGAGCTGATTTATGGAATCAGACTAAATATCACGGATTATCTGCCAAAGCCTTACTCCGAAGAGCTGTTCAACAAAGCAATGGCAAGGACAGCTGAGTGTCTAGTCAGAAAATTTGACGATACCCAGATATGTATAGCAGAAAATGTCTACTTTGATGTTCTGGATTCAAAAGTGTTCAACAATGGCATCGAAATTCCGCTAACACAAAAAGAAACGATATTTCTGCAACTCTTATCATCTTGTAACAAAAGAATCGTCACTTATAACATGATAGAAGAGAGTGTTTACTATGACTCAAACTCATTTTCACTCTCAGCTATCAAAACGCTTGTCTTGAGACTGCGCAAGAAAATAGGACAAAATGCAATATTAAATATTTCTGGGCTTGGATATAAACTGGCACGAAACAGCTAAACTACACACCCTCTGGTATCGAGATTGTAAATACCGCACCATTTGAGTTGTTTTCGACTTTTATCTCACCGCCAAAACCATCTTCAATGATTCTCTTGCAAATATATAGTCCTATGCCTGTTCCATCTTCACCTTTTGTAGTAAAATACTGGTCAAAAATATTTGGCAACAAAGCCTCAGGAATACCACCAGCATTGTCAGAAATCTTCGTTACGACACTCTGTCCTTCTCTATAAACAGCTATATTTACCACTCTTGTCACTATATTATTGTTGATAAAGGCATCTTTTGCATTGTTTAAAATGTTTAATACGACCTGCCTGATCTCGTTTTCTTTGCCAAAATATGACAACTCATCACTACCTTCTATATTGATCTGAATCTCTTCATGTTCGTACTGTTTTCCAACCATATCGAGAGTCTTTCTAATACTATTCACCACTGAAAAACTATTTTTCAGCTTAGATGGTGAGAAGAAATCTTTAAAGTCATTTAATGTCGTTGTCATATAAGCAACGAGCTCTTTTATCTTGTTGAGTTCACCAAAAATCTCTTTTGTACTTTTCGCTCGGTTTTCTGAGAATATATAAACTATCTCTTGAACATGCAGCGCTGTTAGATTTAGCGGTTGTCTCCACTGATGTGCCACCGCAGCCATCATCTCGCCCATTTGCATTAGTCTTGAATTAACCTCCAATCGTACCCTCTGCGAGTCGTATTTTACTATTGCTTCATCTCTCTCTTTTTGCAAAATATTTATCTGGTCAGCCATAGCAAACGATAGCAGCAATGCTTCACAAATCAGACCAATGCGAGCGCCAATAGTAACCGTTTCGTGTTTGATGTCAAAACCAAGCATCAAAAGCATCAAAGGTATCATTCCGATAGCCCACACACCCCATGCAAAAGTATAAAATCTAGCCTCTTTGTATCCCCGCCTCCAAGCATAGAACCCAACAAATGGCAAAATTGACATAATCAGTGAAGATATAGAGAATATTTTTGCGGCATTTACTCTAAAACCGAATATCGCAAACAACAATAACGATAGAAACATCATTGAAAATAGATTCAAAATCTTGTCCACAAACGGAATATTCTCTTTTGTCCTCAAAAATACCCTAGAGAACTGAAGAGCCGCTGCAAACATTAGCGGATATGTTGTTGTAAAGATATTTTTCGAAACAATACCAACACCACCCCATATATACTGATACCCAACCCCGCTATTACCAAGTACAAAAACCAAAACGCCAAGCATATACACACAATACCAACCATACGCTTTTGATTTGAGGGAGAAAAACAAAAACAGGTTATAAAAGAACAGGACGAAGACCGCTCCGAGTGTAAAACTTTTTGCCATTGTCTGCTTCAAGCATTTTTCATGGAAAAACTGCGCACCCATAATATCAAACTCAGGATAGACAAAACCACCATCATCAAAAGATAATCTGAGCAACAAGGAGCATGTCTCGTTTGGCTGACTCAAAACCGAATACGCTATAGTCGGATGGTTCAAGAATACATATAAATCAGATATATTGGCACTCTCTATTTCTTGATTGTCGCCGACAACATAGAGTGTCCCAGCGCCATTTATCCTTGGTATAGAAAAAATCCAGTTAAGCTCTTTGCTGGAGCGGTTTTTGATGTCGACACGGAACCAATACACACCACTTTTGAAGCCGAGAAGGTCTTCTGAGTTGTACTTTGTGCCAACATCTGGATTCATCTTCAAAATATCGCCAAACTCTAGTTTTCCAGATTTATCTTGATACACACGCACGATGCTTGCCGCATCCACCACGGTTGTGTTTTCGTCAACCTCTATATTGTTAGCATATGATACAGAGAGCAAAAAAAGCATGAGTAAGAAGATATTTTTTAGCATTTTATTCGCTCTTTTTTATTTTTTATCTCCACTTTCAGTTACTTTTACTCTTTTGCAGACCCAGTTGTGGAATTTGTATCTGCCGAATTATTGAGTTCAGATGCTTTTTGACTTGCATTTTCCTCACCACTAGTTGAGTTTTCATCCCCTGTCGGATTTGCTTCTGGTTTCATAGCCTCTTCGTATGCTGGAATGACAATACCTCTTTGTGTCATTATGCGATACAAAAGCGCAGCTTTTCTAGCCACTCTACCGCCATTTTCTGGCTGAAAAACGATAGGATTTGGCAATATACTGGCCAACTTTGCGGCTTGCATTGGAGATAGGTTTCTAGCACTTGTACCGTAATAATGTCTAGCCGCAGCCTCGATACCAAATATCCCATCGCCCCACTCTGCACAGTTGAGATACAGCTCGATAATTCGCTTTTTGGATAGTGTTTTGTTCATACGATATGTCAAAATCGCTTCTTTGATTTTGCGGATTGGATTTTTGCTAGGAGATAGATATATATTTTTGGCTAGTTGTTGAGTCACCGTGCTTCCACCTGCTACGAACTTGCCAGCTTTGAGGTTTTTTTCAAATGCTTGTTGTATCTCATCCACTTCAAAGCCATCATTTTTCCAAAAACCATCGTCTTCGCTGATAAGGACGGCTTTTATGAGATATGGAGATATGGCATTGAAGCCGACCCATTTTTGGCTTATCTGTTTTTGCTTGCCTTCGTCTTCCCATTGGGCAACTCTATACTCCATAAATGCAGTAGGGATTGGATTTTTTTTGATTAGTTCTGAGACATTTGGATATACAGCGTATCTGGCTATATCAACAAACACAAAAACCAACAGCAGCGCTAGGGCTATTTTTATTTTTTTTATATTTAACATGGTGCGGATTTTAGCACGGGAAATCTAACAGAGCGATAAGCAGACAAATATATAGAAATTTATCAGATAGACTTAGCTCTTCGTAGAGTCCTCTTTTGCTCGTCTTTTGACCGCTTCGTTTGATGGTGAATTTGGGTTGGAAAATGTGACTTTACCATAGAGCACACACCCTTTGTCTCCTGGGTCGCACGGTTTTTGTAGCTTGACACACTCCTCGCCAGCTAGATGAGGACAAGAAAATCCACTGCCCATTTTGCCTCCTTTATCAATCTGTTAGTTTTACTTTTTTGCCATCTGTCAGTATCAAAAACAGACCGCCATCGCTCCCAAATCTCTTCAAAAAAGTCTTGTCTCCACAATGATATATCACCGTTTTGTTATCAATGATAATCCTTGTACAGCCTCTATCTTGTATCTGATTTTGTTGCGCTGGAGCTGTTTTGGTAGGTGCTGTCACAGGTATATTTGGGATGGCATTTGTGCCAGTGCCTTCACCTGATGCTGCTTGCAAAATATCCAAAAAGTTTTGGTTGAGGTTTTTGTTCGCATCCATCATATCGGCTCCAAACAAAGATAGCTGTGTTGTTATCATGGCGACGATGCAGATGGCTTTTAGATTCAATTTGTATTCCTGATTTTTGGTGTTTTTGATATTTATGGTTGTGTAAGGATAGCAAAAATTGGTTGGTTGTTTGGATGAAGATAATTTTGATTTTAGGTGCTATTTCCAATCTACTGCTTTTTAGAATTTATATCTTATCAGCTACAATAACCTATCCCCCCATATAGGATATAAGATGTCAGTTCATACCTCACACCCAGACATAGTAAAAAGACTAAAACGAGCAGAAGGGCATTTAAAAAGTGTTGTCAAAATGCTTGAAAGCAGTAGAGGCTGTCTTGATATTGCTCAACAACTTCACGCAATAGAAAAAGCTGTTCATAATGCCAAAACCGTATTGATACACGATCACATAGACCATTGTTTAAATAATGCCATGACGGATAATAGAATTGATAGCGCCTCAGCTCTAAAAGAGTTTAAAGAAATAACAAAATATCTGTAAAGGTAAAAAATGGAAATATCAACACTTATAACGCAAGGTGCTAATCTTTGGATACTGCTTCCAAGTGCCATAATGCTTGGAGCACTTCACGGATTAGAGCCAGGGCACTCAAAAACAATGATGGCTTCTTTTCTTATTGCTATAAAGGGTACGGTTTGGCAAGCTGTTATGCTTGGGTTGTCTGCTACTGTTTCGCATACAGCGATAGTTTGGGCAGTCGCTATGGCTGGTCTATATTTTGGTTCGCAGTACAACAACGACTTGATTGAACCGTATCTTCAAATAATTTCAGCAGTAATTATTATTAGCATAGCAATTTGGATATTTATTCAGACACACAAAAGTCAGCAAGCCTGTTTTCATTCTCATTGTGAGCATTCACATGACGAACACCACCACAATGAAAGCTTTGATATTGAAACGGCTTTTGGAAAATTAAATCTATCAATATGTGAAGAAAATCAACCGCCGAAGTTCAGGGTGAGCGGAGAAATTTTAAACAAAATAAGTCACAACAACATATCAGTAAGAACCGAAAGAGCGGATGGTAAAACTCAAATTTTCAATCTAAAAGCCTACAAAGACTTTTTGGAGTCAACAGACAACATACCAGAGCCACACGAATTTATGGCGAGAGTTCAAATTATTCAAGATGGAGGGATTGATAGTTACGATATTGAGTTTATTGAACACAATCACGAACATATACACGAAGAGCTAAAAGGTCTTGATACAACTTCTCCTGATTATCAAGACGCACACGAGTTGGCACACGCAAACGATATAAAGAGAAGATTCGCCAACAAAGAAGTGACAAATGGTCAGATCTTATTGTTCGGCTTGACTGGCGGACTAATTCCTTGTCCTGCCACTATTACAGTATTATTGTTATGCCTACAACTGAAAAAAGTAGCATTGGGGGCAACTTTGGTGCTTGGGTTTAGTATAGGTTTGGCATTTACATTGGTTTTTACAGGCGTCGTATCAGCTCTTAGCGTAAATTATATGTCAAAAAAATTCACAGGCTTTGGAGATATTGTCAGAAAAGCACCATATTTTTCAAGCATTCTGATACTTTGTATTGGAATGTATGTCGGATATGAAGGAGTGATACATTTAAAAAATTAGACTATATTTGAGGCTCATTCAAACTAGAGCCTTTAAAGCCCCGATCTAGCAGTGTGTTCCAAATACTACAAAATCACGAAGACAACCAAAAGGTACTCTGGAGCATAAGTCGCCCTGACTTTATGGTTTTAATCCAGCTTCACCAGCTCTTTTTTTAGTTCTTGCATCTTGTGAGTACAATTCAATCTTATCTATAGCTTCTAGGATTGCTGTTATATTTAGGAGGACTTTAGACATACAGTGTATCTTTTAGTATGTATTCTTTTGCGTACGGTTTTAGATATTTTTCTCTGGCTATATCCACATCTCTACCAAATGAAGCAGATAGAAAACCTCTGAGTGCATTTTTTAGGTCATAAACACCTGATATGTTATCATCTAAATCAACTAGCAAATCCACATCGCTACTAGGTGTCTGCTCCCCTCTGGCGAATGAACCGAATAGTCCTATTTTTGATACATGATACTGGTCTGATAACAGCTGTCTGTTTTGTTTTAGAAACTCTATAATTTCTTCTTTTGTGTTCATGCGGAGATTTTAGCATACTTTTTTCTAAATGCAGTGGTGCCGAGGTCGGAATCGAACCGACACACCTTTCGGTACACGATTTTGAGTCGTGTTTTATCTATCTTCTGGCAATTCTTAAAAACTTATATAGTCTTCTATATGTTCGATAGTATAGGCTCTAGAGCACATTAAAAAATCAAAAAGTTTTATTGAGATTTTTTGTTATTTTGTATTTTTTGTAGTAAAAATTGCTAGATTTATGATTATATTTCCCACAAAAAAATATAATCTTGACTTTGGAATATAAATGTGTATAATTACACACTTTGGAGAGGGTAAAATGAGCAAAAAAGCAAAACTTTTATCGGCTATGAAAAATAATCCAAAAAACATTGATTTTGAGGATATAAAAAAGCTACTCGAAGACAATGGTTACATTTGCTCAAATAGTGGGTCAAGTCACTATGTTTTCAGAAAACAAGGATACGAGCACATAGCAATACCATTTGCAAAACCTATAAAAGCAATATATGTAAAACAAGTTATAGAAATATTGGAGAATCAGAAATGAAGACAGCTGAAGAGTATATAAAACTAGACTACGAGATAGTTATCAGAGTTTTGAGCGAAGACGAAGGTGGTGGCTGGTTCGCATACTACAAAGACTTCAAAGGCATAATGGGTGATGGTGAAAATCCAAAAGAGGCAATTGAAGATGTCACAAACGCATTTAGAGCTTTTGTGCAAAACGCCATAGCCAATGGAGATTTTATACCTATGCCATCATCACATCAGCCAAAAGCCGTAAGACTAAACATCACTATACCAGAAGATGAGCTCGAAGTGTTGGATAAGTATGCAAAAAATCACGGTATGAGCAGGAGTGGTCTGATTCAAGCCGCAACGCGAGAATACATACGAGCCTCCTGAGCCATGTATGCCAATAATTTTTTGACCCAATTAGGAGTATTTTAAAATAATACCCCTAAAAAAGTTAGACAGCAGTGAAATTCGTTAGATTATCTTAGACTAAAAAAGTGCTTTAAAGGCTTTGTTTATAGGGGTTATTAGATTTTGTTAGACTATCTTAGAAGCTATTGATGGTGCCCGAGGTCGGAATCGAACCGACACACCTTTCGGTACACGATTTTGAGTCGTGCGCGTCTACCAATTCCACCACTCGGGCTAGGTTTGAATGCGGAGGTGAATTCTATACAATGACCCCTTAAATTTCTACAGACCAGCACAATACTTGGAACGCATTTTGTTTTATATAGTTCAATAATATAAAACAAAACGAGGCAATCAAAATGCGAGTAGCATCTTTTAGCATGTACGATACTTTCATGTACAATCAGCAAAATACGATGAAGTCGTTGAATGACATAAATAGCCAAATATCATCTGGACTGTCGATTCAATACGGGTATCAAAATATAGATGTATCGGTAAACACATTAAGACTAGACCAAGAAGAAAACTCACTAGCCCAAACCTCACAAGCAGCAAAAGGTGGACTAGAATTCTCTCAAAACTCCGACAAAGCACTCAATGACATCACAACAGCACTGACATCATTCAAAACAAAACTAATCAATGCAGCAAGTGACACAAATGGCTCAGTCAATAGAGATGCAATTGCAAAAGAGTTAACTGACCTCAAAAACTATATGATGAATGTAGCCAACACCTCCATCAACGGCAGATACCTGTTTTCAGGCTCAGCAATGGGTGTAAAACCAATAGCAAGTGACGGCTCATACATGGGCAACGGACAACAAGTCAAAGCACTGGTAGATTCGAGCGTTCAATACGCTTTCAATGTAGATGGTCAGTCACTTTTCTTGGGACAAGATAGCGATTATCAAAAATCCATCACAACCAATGTCCCTATGAAAAATACGACACTACTTAATGCTTTTCCGCCTGAAGATAGGTATTTGACAGCAGACGATACAATCAAAGATATGACTGGCAACAATGGAGACGGTAAATACAGCTATTTTTATGTCTCTGGCAAAACAAGCGAAGGAACAAGTTTCAAGCATATCATACAAGAGAGCATTGACGCACCAGTAAGCGACCTTCTCAGCAAAATCAAAAACGAATATAGCGGAAATGTAGATGTCACTCTAAACGACAATGGCGAAATAGAGATAAAAGATATACAGTCTGGCTCTAGTCAATTGGATTTCAATATAGTCGGCTACGACAACACGACTCCTCTGACAAAAGCTACAGCAGGACTTATCACTGGCTCAAAAAGCATAACTGTACAAGATGCAACTGGACTGGCGGCTGGTGATGTGCTAAATATCAATGGCATAGGTCAAGTCACGATTGATTCGACATATACTCCTGGAAGCACAACAGTCCCACTCACACTACCTCTACCAAACGGCAAAGACCAGCTCGCTGGCGATGTAGAGGTCAGAAAGGTCAATGCAACCACCATAAACAGTAGCTCATCAGCAGCGCAACTGACAGCTGGTTCGACAAGCCTCAATCTTACTTCGGTAACTGGCATCAGCGTAGGACAAACGATGATGATAGGTAGTACAAACTATCAAATATCAGGCATCGACACAACATCAAGCGCGCCAGACAATATTGTTAGCTTCACTCCTGCACTTTCTGCAAATGTAAACGCTGGGGATTCGGTAGAGATTTTGCCATCGACCATAGCAAATGGACAAGATGGAGCGAGAGTTACACAATTCACCAAAAGTAGCGGTGGTCCAATCTCGATAACAAACGCAACTGGCAGCGCTGATTATTGGGATCATAGTCAGTTTGGGTTCAATATAGAAATGAGAAGAAAAAGTGACAACAAGATAGCCACAAGTGCTGATTTGCTCACAAATGTACTCGGAAATACAGCGGGTCTAGGTATCACTCTAAGCGGCATAGTACCGCCAGCCACAACTCCTACTAGCACAACTGTGCCATTCACTCTGAACTCAGCATCAACAGTTGGTGATTATATGTCTCAAATCCAAAGCGCGCTTGATAACAAATTTGGTCAAAACAAATTCCAAGCCACACTCGACAGCTACGGCAAAGTCAATATAAAAGACCTATCGATTAGTGACGCCAACAAAACACTTGACTCATCAAATCTTGTATCGGTACAGTTAACATCATCTTCTGCAACACCAACATTCTCTGCCGTGAATGGAACTCAGACCGATGCAGTATATTTTGACAAAAGTGGTAGCAAGCTGACTGGAAACATACCACAAATAATCAAATCAACAACAACTGAAAAATTAAACAATTACGCTACTCCAGACACCAAACTATCACAAGTAGCTGGGCTAACATCCCTATCACCAGCCGACCAAATCTCATCTGTGTCTGGCAATACTATCACGGTCTTGAATGGCTTGGAATATAGTTCTGGTGACAAGGTAACCATTGCAAACACAGACTATACCGTTAGTAGTGTGGCTGGCAATGTATTAACCCTGTCAGCCACACCACCAGCCTCAGCAACCTCTTTGAATAGAAAAAAAGAGTTTACGATGGACATAACAGACAAAAACGGTATCCAACAAAGCGTTACACTTTCGTTTGGTACTAATATGTCAACATTCACGATGAATGGAACAAGCTATGAAATAGTTGACGCTTCAAACCCACAAGGACACACTCCAGCAGACAATATGACATACAAACAGCTAACAGATGTTATCAGTATGGTCACAAGCGGAACACTTCCAGCAGTCGCACCAACAACCGCCTCTTCAGCATCTGGAAGCAATACAATCACACTTGGTAGTACTGCATCATACAATGTCGGCGATACTATTTCTATAGGAAGTGCTGGCACATACACAATATCAGCAATACCAAGCGGAACAACACTCACTCTATCTAGCAATCTTACATCTGCAGTAGCGAGTGGCGACGAGATAATGCGGACAACAGACTACAACACGGCAACTATCGGAGCTCAAAAATCTGTCAAAGTAGGACTCAACCAAACAGGTCAGATTACGCTAGAGGATTTGACCTCTTCTGGCACAAATACAGCCTTGATGTTTTCGATATATGACAGCGCGGTAAATTCAAACTTCAGCACAAACAAAAGCATCAACAAGCCTACAGACAATGCGATGTCTTTCAACTCAAACACAATGCTGACAATAGACCAGCCGCATACTGATTTTTTTGGGCAACTCCAAGATGCAATCGATGCGGTAAAATCAGGCAAATTGAGAGCTGACTATACAAATACTATTGACGAAAGAAGCACAGGTATCGAAAATGCCATCACTTCGATAGATCACGCCTTACAGCACACAATAAAAAAACATACGGAAGTCGGTGCAATCTCAAATGCTTTTACAGCAGCAGGAGATAGGTCAGATGCGCTCAAACTAAATGTAATCAGCGTGCGAAGTAGCTTCATAGATACTGATATAGCCCAAGCTGCTTCGGATATGAACCAGAAAATGCTTTCCTACCAAGCCATGATGTCTACGATAAGCAAGATTTCCGGATTGTCTCTGCTGAATTATCTGAAATAAGCTAGAATCGGGGTTTATTATATTTTGAGGAACACGAGATAACTAGAGAAATTTTATTGATGATAGTGGGCGGAATTTTGGCCTACTGCTCCTTTGCTACCGTTGTTGCTGAGCCTTCCATAGTGGGAAGTTTTGGAGCCTATTTTGCTGATGCAAATATATTTGTTTTTGGATTTATGGCTTATATTTATGGACCATTTTTGATTTATGGGCTCTACTCAATCTACAAAAACAGCATCATGGATACTCCAAGATGGTTATTTTTTGGCGGAGCTATGCTCTATTTCGTACTATTTTTGATACTCCAATCAATAGTTTTTACTGGCAAATATCAAGGTGTTATAGGCAAGTTTTTGGCAGATATATCGATTCCAGTGGTCGGATTTGGTGGCTTTTGGATTTTTTGGCTTAGCCTTTTTGCTTTGGCCTCATTTTTGATAGCCCAGGTCACATTCCATCATGTATTTTCAAGAGTAGTTGCATTCATAAAAGAGTGGTTAAGCCAGCTAAAACCTACCCCAAAACCAATAGTACAAAGCGAAATACAAACCCCTGAGCAGACAAAAGAGCACTACGAAGTCGAAGCAGAAGCTCCTTTTGAGACAGATTATAGTGAAGTCATAAAAGTCAGCCAGCTACCAGAAGTGGAGATACATAGCTCCAAAAGCCC
>CAZNYV010000004.1:25737-42834 GCA_964577355.1 uncultured Campylobacteraceae bacterium | reverse complement strand
AACCTCCCTTATTGAATTGGGTTTTCAATATCTCAAACATCAAATCTTGTCGTTTCAAATCATTTGGATTTTCAACACCAAGTTCAGATGCCATAACGACAAGTTCATCAGTACCAATAGTTCTCAAGTCTTCTATCTTATAGCCATCAACAGGCACATGAGTTCGTCTTTTTGAGCCTCGATGCTGACTTTGATTTGCAGAATTATGGTTAGTAGTTTGATTTTCGGACATTAATTTTACCCTTGTGAAGTTTTTTGTGGATTGAAGTTGAAAGACCTGGCTGCTAAACAACCAAGCCTGAGCATTAAGATGTGCGAATTTTACTAATTAAGTAATTAAAGTAAAGACTAACGCCTTTGTATTTTTTAGTTTTCGTTATTGAATCTATTCCAAACCATGGTAGCTTTTGAATCAACCTCTTCTACCGCACACATGCCCATGATGTTGTACCCTGCATCAACATATTGAATCTCACCAGTTACACCAGAGGCCAAATCGCTTAACAAATACATTGCTGAGTTTCCAACTTCATCTATTGTTACATTTTTTTGTAGCGGAGAATTTGCCTCATTCCATTTAAGAATAAACCTAAAATCACCAATACCAGAAGCAGCAAGTGTTTTTATGGGGCCAGCAGATATGGCGTTAACTCTAATATTTTTTTCTGCCCCCATGTCAACAGCAAGATATCTAACAGACATATCAAGAGCAGCTTTTGCAACACCCATCACATTATAGTGAGGAACGCATTTGACACCGCCTAAATAGCTAAGCGTTAAGACTGAAGCTCCGTTATTCATAACAGGCTCCAAAGCCTTGCAAAGCTCGATCAAACTAAATACTGAAATATTCATTGCAATCTCAAATGCACTTTTTGGAGTATCAACAAACCTTCCATCAAGTGACTCTTTTGGAGCAAAAGCAACAGCATGCACAAAGAAATCTATCTTTCCAACATCTTTTTCTATACTTGCAACAAGATTTGATATATGCTCAGGATTAGATACATCCAACTCATATACATTTTTTGAACCAAACTCCTCAGCAATAGGTTTTACTCTTTTTTCCATGGCTTCATTAGGGTAAGTAAAAATTAACTCCGCACCATGTGAAGAACATGCTTTAGCAATACCATAAGCAATAGATTTATTGTTAGCCACACCAACAATAAGACCTTTTTTTCCTTTCATAATCATTAAAACTCCTTAGCAGTTAATTTTAGAATAGTTAAATAGCGTTGAAAAATCTTCAGGCTTTAAACTGAAATTGCCAACCAAAACACCATCGACAAAAGGATTATTCAAAATATCTTTTGCATTCGTAGCATTTACACTTCCGCCATAGAGCAGCGGTGCTGATATTTTTTCCTTTAATGCACGATGTGTATCCTCTATCTCCTCAATAGTAGCGGAAATACCAGTACCTATAGCCCAAACAGGCTCGTATGCAACTACAAGATTTTTATAGTCTAAATCAATCCCCTCTAGTTGCTCATCAATATATCTCAGAACACCATCAATTCCTTTTTGTCGAACCTCAATTGGTTCGCCGATGCAATAAAAAATATTGAAATTTGAACGCTTAAAGAATTCAAATTTACGCACAATAAAATCTTGTGGCTCTTTCAAAATATGCCTTCGTTCGCTATGCCCAATCAGTATCGTATCAACTCCAAGCGCATTTAACTGCTCCAGACATATTTCACCAGTATATGAACCTTTTTCAGCTGGATAACCATTTTGAGCGCCCATAACAATTCTAGGATCAGGTGCTTTTTGGATAGCTGTAAACGGAGGGAAAACAAAGACTTTAAAGGTATCAAGTTTGGAATCACTCAAAGAAACCAAACTATCCAAATAATCTGAAACACTGCCCATCGTGTGATTGGCTTTAAAATTAGCTGCAAATATCATATTATGAGACCCTTAAAGCTTTGATTCCAGGTAGCTCTTTGCCCTCAAGAAGCTCAAGGCTAGCACCTCCGCCAGTGGATATAAATGTCATACCCTCAGTATCACCCGCCCTTTGAACCATATCAGCAGTATCACCTCCACCAATAATTGTTGTGGCATGCATCCTTGTTAAGAAGTGCGACAATTTAAATGAACCCTTTGAGAACTTATCCATCTCATATACACCCATTGGTCCATTCCACAATACTGTATTGGCGTCTTTTAAGGCTAACATGAATAGTTCACTAGTAGCATGTCCAATATCAAGTCCCATCCAGCCATCTGGTATCTCCTGTGCTGTGCAATGCGAGACTTTTGCATCTGGTGAAAATTTATCAGCAATAGTAACATCAACGGGCAAATAAATTTTTACGCCTAACTCATTGGCTTTTTTCATAATCGATTTAGCATCTTCAACCAAATCGTCTTCACAAAGCGAGTTGCCAATTCCATAGCCAAGAGCTTTTAGAAAGGTAAAAGCCATACCACCACCAATTATAAGTTTATCAACATTTGTAATTAGATTTACCAATGCCTCAAGCTTGCCAGAAACCTTACTGCCACCAACAACAGCAACGAAAGGTCGAGCTGGTGCTACCATTGTTCCGTGCAGATACTTAACTTCTTTTGCCAATAGAAAACCTGCCGCCCTAGCATTATCAGCAAACAACAAAGGCAATGCTTCAACTGACGAGTGCGCCCTGTGACTAGCGCCAAAAGCATCGTTGATATAAATATCAGCCATGGATGCCAATTTTTCAGCCAAAGCAACATCATTTTTGGTTTCACCAGCTTCAAAACGAAGGTTTTCCAATAAAACTATATCTCCTTCAGACATTTGTGAAACTTTTTCCATTGCATCATCACCACAAGTATCTTTTGCAAGAACAATATCTTTTTTTAGTAGCGTATGTAGTCTCTTTGCAATAGGTAATAGCGAGTATTTAGCCTCATATCCAACGCCTTTTGGACGACCAAAGTGGCTAGCCAAAATCACTTTGCAGTCATGGTCCAAACAGTACTTGATTGTCGGAAGAGTTGAGTAAATTCTTCTATCATCCGTTATATTGCCGTCATCATCAGTTGGAACATTGAAATCACACCTAATAAAGATTCTTTTATTAACAATGTCTAACTCTTTTAACACTTTTAACTGCATCAGTAATCTCCTAAATTATTTGAGTCCTAAGCATATTTTGCCCAAAATC
This sequence comes from uncultured Campylobacteraceae bacterium, assembly GCA_964577355.1. Lineage (GTDB taxonomy): Bacteria > Campylobacterota > Campylobacteria > Campylobacterales > UBA6016 > CAZNYV01. The sequence continues at coordinate 39,673 of CAZNYV010000004.1, read as the reverse complement.
TGTTAAGATTTCGTTACTGAACAATATCAAACCAACGGAAATACTAATGAAGAAAAAAATTTTACTTGTTCTACTATCAAGTATCGCATATGCAAACGAGACTTTTACAAGCATAGAAGGTGAAGTAATAGGCATGAGCATAGTTGCTATTTTTATCTATGTAATCGCTAGATTAAATGCTATTATGAACAAAAAAAATAAATATGATGCTAAAAATTGTCAACACAACAGCAAGCAAAGCCATTAAAGATAGATTTGATAAAATCATCCACAAATTACTACTGAATGGTACAAAGCATGCTCGATATAAATCAAATTTCTGAAATTCTTCCACACAAATATCCATTTTTACTTGTAGATAGAGTAACTTCGTTTGAAAAAGGAACTGAACTAGAAGCATATAAAAACATCTCTATATCAGATCATGTTTTTCAAGGACACTTTCCAGGTCATCCAATATATCCAGGAGTTCTCATAATTGAAGGCATGGCGCAAGCCGGTGGAGTTCTTGCTTTTGTTAGCGAAGACGGCGAAGGTATGCACAATAAAGTTGTATACTTTATGAGTATAGATAAGGCAAAATTTAGAAGTCCAGTTAAGCCAGGCGACAAGCTGGTCTACAAAATCTCTGTAATAAAACACAAAGGTAACATTTGGGTTTTAAGCGGAAAGAGTTTCGTTGACGACAAACTTGTATGCGAAGCCGAGTTAATGGCTATGATAGTCGATAAGTGAGAATATTTTGATTCATTCAACAGCAATAATAGAAAATGGTGCCCAAATTGATAATGGAGTAACAATCGGTGCAAATGCCTATGTAGACTCTGGTGTAAAAATAGCAAAAGGCACCGTCGTAATGCCTCATGCCTGTATTTATGGCAATACTACAATAGGTGAAAACAATAGAATTTTTTCGCATGCAGTAGTTGGCTCAATACCACAAGACCTAAAGTTTAAAGGTGAACATAGCGAGCTTATAATAGGTGATGAAAACACAATAAGGGAGTTCACGCTCATAAACAGTGGTACAGAAGGCGGGGGGCACAAAACTATTATTGGAAACAAAAACCTCCTCATGGGATATGTTCATGTTGCTCACGACTGCATCATAGGTGACAATTGCATCCTTGCAAACAATGCCACACTGGCTGGACATGTTGTACTTGGCAATGGTGTTGTTATAGGCGGACTAAAACCAGTGCATCAATTTGTGCATATTGGTGATTTGGCGATGCTGGCAGGAGCAAGTGCTATTAGCCAAGATATCCCACCATATTGTTTGGCTGAGGGCAACAGGGCAAAGCTTCGTGGTCTCAATTTGACAGGACTCAGAAGACATATGGACAAAGAAAGCATTGACGCACTCAAAATAGCATACAAGGAGCTGTTTGCTAGCGGAGCACCTCTTAAAGAAAGCGCATCAAGAATAGCGGACGAATCAAAAAATATATTTGTGCAAAACCTATGTCAATTTATACTAAACACAACAAGGGGAATTCCCTTTAATTCAAAAGAGGCTGGAGAGTAATGAAAGAAAAATTTTGTAATTTTTGTGGCAGCCTAGAAAATGAACACAATCCACTGTTAGCTGGGGAGAGTGCGTATATCTGCAAAAACTGTGTTATATCGGCACACAAAATCATGCTTGGAGACATCAACAAAGCAAATATAGGAAAACCAAAAGAGTTTACGGAAATAACGCCTAAAAAACTAAAAGCAGCCCTTGACGAATATGTTATTGGTCAAGACAGGGCAAAAAAGATAGTATCTGTTGCTGTGTACAACCACTACAAAAGAGTTTTTGGTGGTCAAAAAGTCGAAGACGATGATACTGAGATCAAAAAATCAAACATTTTGTTGCTTGGGCCAACTGGAAGTGGTAAGACACTAATAGCTCAATCTCTAGCAAAATACCTTGATGTGCCCATAGCAATAACCGATGCCACAAGCTTAACCGAAGCTGGGTATGTTGGAGAGGATGTCGAAAACATACTCGTTAGATTGCTTCAGGCTGCTGGTGGCGATGTAAAAAAAGCTGAACAAGGCATTGTCTTTATAGATGAAGTGGATAAAGTTGCGAGGCTTGGTGAGAATAGGTCAATTACTAGAGATGTATCAGGTGAAGGCGTACAACAAGCACTACTGAAGATTATTGAAGGTAGCATGGTAAATATTCCACCAAAAGGCGGGAGGAAGCATCCAAATCAAGAATTCCTACAAATAGACACCACAAACATACTGTTTATTGCTGGCGGAGCATTTAGCGGACTAGAAGAAATTATAAAGAATAGAGTCTCTGGAAGCGCCATGGGCTTTGTTCAAGATGAAAAAAGAGAGATCAAAGACGAAGACATTTTCGAGCTATGCGAACCCGACGACCTTGTCAAGTTTGGTATAATACCAGAGCTTATAGGCAGGCTTCATGTTGTAGCGAGCCTGAAAGAACTAGGTGTAAATGAATTAATGCAGGTATTCAGCGAACCAAAGAACTCTATTATAAAACAGTACAAAAAGCTCTTTATGATGGATGGGTCAGTCCTAACTTTTACAGACGACGCAATAAAAGCTATATGCGAGCAAAGCATTAGACGAAAAACTGGCGCAAGAGGGCTTAGAGCAATAATTGAAGACATTATGAATGACACAATGTACGAGCTTCCAGAGCTAAATGGATACGAGATTGTTATAGGTGAAGATTGTGTAGAAAAGCATCAAAAACCAATGAGAATAAAATTGTCAAAAGCAGAATTGACAGAATTAAAAAATAAAAAAGCATCTGCTTAACAAAGAGTGAGGATAATAAATGTTTCTTGATAGATTAATAGGTATTTTTTCAAATGACTTGGCAATTGACCTTGGTACTGCCAATACAATCGTTGCTATAAAAGGCAAAGGAATCGTAATAAATGAGCCTTCAGTTGTTGCCGTTCAAATCGACAGATTTGGTAAGCAAAAGATTTTGGCAGTTGGGCACGAAGCAAAAAATATGATAGGCAAAACACCTGGAAATATCACGGCTATTAGACCAATGAGAGATGGCGTTATTGCCGATTTTGATGTCACAGAAAAAATGATTCGGTACTTCATAGAAAAAGTACACAACAGGCAGGCATTTATCAGACCTAGAATTGTTATATGTGTCCCATATGGCTTGACACAGGTTGAGAGAAAAGCTGTACGAGAGTCTGCGATGAGCGCTGGTGCGAGAGAAGTGTTCCTAGTAGACGAGCCAATGGCAGCAGCAATTGGTGCTGGACTCCCAGTCAAAGAGCCACAAGGAAATATGGTTGTTGACATTGGTGGTGGCACAACTGAAATAGGCGTTACATCGCTCGGCGGTCTTGTTATTTCTAAGTCGTTAAGAGTAGCTGGCGACAAACTAGACAATGATATTATCAACTATGTTAGAAGAAAATATAACCTACTAATAGGCGAAAGAACTGCCGAGGATGTAAAAACTACTATTGGCTGTGCAATAAAACTTGATACACCACTAGTTATGAATATAAAAGGAAGAGATCAGATAAGCGGGCTTCTCCAGACTATTGAATTCACGAGCGAAGAGGTAAGAGACGCAATCAAAGACTCTCTAAAAGCTATACTTGACGATATAAAAACAGTGCTTGAACTTATGCCACCAGACTTGGCTGGAGATATAGTTGAAAATGGAATAGTCCTTACAGGTGGTGGTGGACTACTAAAGGGTCTTGACAAACACATTTCAGACATCGTAAGACTTCCAGTTTGGGTAGCTGAAGAACCGCTACTTTCAGTAGTTAGAGGAACAACTCATGTTCTTGAAGAGCTAGATTTATTGCAACAAGTGTCGTATGAATAAATGGTCATTTCTATTTGCAGTAGTAACCATATCGCTGGTATATTATTTCTTTGGAAAGTTTATTCAAGAACATCTAAGACCTCTATCTAGCAATACTATTTTAGGGTATCAAAAAACAACAGATACCCTTACAAATGTAATTGATGACCATATAACTCAAGAAGCCACGAACAGTAAATTAAGAGCCGAGAACAGGGAGCTTTTGGCACAAACCCTAAAATACAAAGAGATACTCACCAGCCTCAGCGAAGATATCAAACTAGTAAAATACAATCCCTATGAAAACAACAATACAATCAAAATAACCAGCACGCGAGTTAGGGGATACTCTAATATACCAAACCTGTTGAGACTCTGGCTTGATTTTATTCCGGCAAATTCCGCAAAATCAGTAGGTCCAAAGATTTATGGTCTTATCTATCCACTAAACAACAAACTAGACAGTGTCTCATGTGGCATAGCGGTTGAAAGTAGCAACGGAGCATACGAAGCAATACTCAACGGAGATGATAAATGTACATATGCGGTGAGCGTTGGGAAAAATAAAGCCCCGGGAATAGCTTATGGAGGAAGCCAAAAAGAACTAATTGTAAAATATATACCAACATGGCTCGAAATCAAAGAGGGCGATGAAGTTATAACAAGCGGTCTCGATGGCATCTTTTTTGAAGGCGTAAAAGTCGGCAAAGTCAAAAAAATCAATACTGATAATACTTACAACGAGGCGTTGGTAGAGTTATATTATAATCCATTTACACCAACTAGATTTTATGTAATTGAAAAAGCAAAATAAGGAAAAAGTCATGAAAATTACACTTGAAAAAAAACGAACAGATATTAAAACAATACTCCTAATTGGCTCTGGACCAATTGTAATAGGTCAAGCATGCGAATTTGACTACTCAGGCACGCAAGCTGCAAAAACGCTAAAAGAGCTAGGCTATAGAGTTGTCCTTATAAACTCGAATCCAGCAACGATTATGACAGACCCAGAATTTGCAGACAAAACCTACATCGAACCAATCACAGAGGATGTTATTGCCGAAATTATCAAAAAAGAATCTGTAGATGCGATACTACCTACAATGGGTGGACAAACTGCCCTAAATGTCGCAATGAAGATGTATGAAAAAAATATGCTTGAAAATGTCATAGTCTTGGGCGCAAAACCAGAAGCTATCAAAAAAGGCGAAGACAGGCAGGCATTCAAAGAGGCAATGATCAAAATTGGCATGCATATTCCTCAAAGCAGATATGCGTACAACCTGCTTGAAGCCGAAGATGCCGCAAAAGAGATTGGCTTCCCATTGATTATCAGGGCTAGTTTTACGCTCGCTGGTGGCGGAAGTGGTGTTGCCTACAATATTGATGAGTTTAAAGAGCTTGCGCAAAAAGGTATAGAAGCAAGTCCAATCGGCGAGATACTCATAGAAGAGAGTTTGCTTGGCTGGAAAGAGTATGAAATGGAAGTTATCAGGGATAACAAAGATAACTGCATCATTGTCTGCTCCATAGAAAACTTCGACCCGATGGGTGTGCATACTGGTGATAGTATAACAGTAGCTCCAGCACTCACATTGACAGACAAAGAGTACCAAAGGATGAGAGATGCATCTTTTGCAATTCTTAGAGAGATAGGCGTTGATACTGGTGGCTCAAATGTTCAATTTGCAATAGACCCACAAACTGGCAGAATGACCGTAATAGAAATGAATCCAAGGGTTTCAAGAAGCTCTGCCCTTGCATCAAAAGCAACTGGCTATCCAATAGCAAAAGTAGCAACACTTCTAGCTGTTGGCTTTACACTTGACGAGATAACAAATGACATCACAGGTACACCAGCTAGTTTTGAGCCTGTAATCGACTACATTGTAACAAAAGTGCCTAGATTTACATTTGAAAAGTTTGCTGGAGCAGACACAACACTTACAACAAGCATGAAGAGTGTTGGCGAAGCAATGGCTATAGGCATTACATTCAAAGAAAGCATTCAAAAAGCACTATGCTCACTTGAGACAGGGCTAAGTGGATTCAATGAGAAGCTAGAAGATATAGATACAATTAAAAAAGAGTGTCGAAGACCAAATAGCGAAAGAGTTCTATATGTAGCGGAATGTTTTAGACGAGGTCTATCGCAAGAGGAAGTTTTTGAACTATGCAAAATCGACCCTTGGTTTTTGACACAAATTAGAGAACTTGTTGAATTTGAATCAGAAATAACAAAAGAAATGCTTGCAAACCCTTCAAAACTACGAGAGGCCAAGTCAATGGGCTTTTCTGACTCAAAAATTGCTCAATTAATCGAAAAAAACTCTTCGCAAGTGCTGAGTGAAGAGGAGATAAAAACAGCTAGAAAAAAACTTGGGGTCGAGCTTACATACAATGAAGTTGATACTTGTGCGGCAGAGTTCAAGTCACTGACACCTTATCTATACTCCACTACAGAAAAAAATAGCTCAAGCCTTGACAAAGGCTATGAAGCGTGCAAAGATGGAAGCAAGAAAGTGCTTATTATTGGTGGCGGACCGAACAGAATCGGGCAAGGCATTGAGTTTGATTACTGCTGTGTGCATGCGTCTTTTGCATTAAAAGAGATGGGGGTATCTTCCATAATGCTTAACTGCAACCCAGAGACAGTTTCCACAGATTACGACACAAGTGATGTTCTATATTTCGAACCAATCGACTTCGAAAGAGTCTCATCAATCATAGAAAAAGAATCTCCGGACGGAATAATCGTCCACTTTGGCGGACAAACTCCACTAAAATTATCAAAAAAGATAGAATCGATTGGCGGAAAAATCATAGGAACATCCGCACATACAATTGAAGTAGCCGAAGACAGAAAGCTTTTTTCACAATTTGCGGATAAATACGCACTATTGCAACCAGAAAACGACACGGCTACTAGTGAAGAGGAAGCTGTTATAAAAGCAGAAAAAATTGGCTATCCAGTCCTTGTTAGACCATCATTCGTACTAGGCGGAAGAGCCATGAGAACAGTTTATAGTGAAGCAGAGCTCAGAACATACATGAAAGAAGCCATCTCTGTAAGCAATGACTCACCTGTACTTATAGACAAATTTCTTGATGGTGCAATTGAGCTTGATGTTGACGCAATTAGCGACGGCACCGATGTGTACATTGGTGGCATCATGCAACATATAGAAGAAGCAGGCATACATTCTGGTGACTCAGCATGCTCTCTGCCTCCAATATCTCTATCGGAAGATTTGATAAAAGAAGTTGAAACAACAACGGCAAAAATTGCCCTTAACCTTGGCGTAAAAGGTCTATTGAACATCCAGTTTGCAATCTTTGAAAACAAGCTGTATCTAATCGAAGTAAATCCTAGGGCAAGTAGAACAGTTCCATTTGTATCCAAAGCAACAGGGCTTCCACTTGCAAAAATTGCTACAAAAGTTATGTGGGAAGGCAACCTCAAAGATGCTATCAAATTTTATGACAAAAAAGGCATCGTTTTTGAGTCAAATAACATCCTAAAGCCAAAGCTGAAAGGTCATATATCAGTAAAAGAAGCCGTGTTTCCTTTCAACAAACTTCAAGGAAGCAATGTAGCCCTAGGACCTGAAATGAAATCAACTGGCGAGGTTATGGGAATATCGGATGACTTTGGTGTCTCATTTGCGAAAAGCCAAATATCAGCTGGAAACAAACTGGCTTCATCTGGAAAACTATTTTTATCCCTTGCAAACAACGAAAAAGAGAGTGGTGTCGAACTAGCAAGAAAGTTTATAGCAATGGGCTTTGAGATAGTTGCTACAAGCGGCACGGCAAAGGCGCTGCACTCGAACGGCTTGGCATGTCAAAGTGTTTTGAAGATATCAGAGGGACGACCAAACATAGAAGATATGCTAAAAAATGGTGAAATTTCAATGGCAATAAATACTTCGGATGCAAAATCAGTCAAAGACGACACAACAAAAATCAGACAGTCGGTAATACGGTTTAATGTTCCATATCTTACTACAGTTGCTGCTGCTTTTGCGGCTGCGCATGCAATTGAAGTGCTAAAAAGTCAAAAAGAATACAGCGTAAAAGCCATTCAGGACTATCTAGCATAAAATGAACGCCAACTTGGTTTATCTAGCTCAGACAGACACCACTGTCGGCTTTTTGAGCCAATCGGCAAGCATGCTTTCGAGTATAAAAAACCGCCCCAGCAACAAGCAGTTTATAACTAGTTTTGCTGCATTTAGCCTACTGCACAAACGAGCTCCAAAAAGACATAGAAAACTTATCAGACATTCTAAAAGAACATCATTTATACTTCCGAAACAGAATTTTTCGTTTAGGCTCATCGAAAATAACACCATTCATAGTAAATTTATTAACAAATTTGACTCTATGTTATCGACAAGTGCAAACGAATCAGGACATACCTATAGCTTCGACTTTGCATTTGATAAATGTGATATAGCGGTATTTGATAAAAGTGGGTTTACAGAAAAAGAGTCTTCGAAGATAATCGTGTTAGGAAAGAGAAAGAGAAAAAAAGTTAGAGGCTAGGAGATTCCCTAACCTCTAAAAAAGCCGTTTATTTCCAGCTTCTTATAACTACATGGCAAGTATTGCAAGAGTTAAGAACCTTACCATATGCCTCAAACGCATCTTTGAATCTATTTTCATCAAGCGCTTTTAACATCATGTCAGCATTCTTATTTACACTCTCGCCTTGTTGCATTGCATTTTTTGCTAGAGCTTTTTTACCCTCTGGAAGATAACTTGGAAGGTGATCTTTTAGCGCTGCTACTTTATTCGCTTCTTTTAGAGCTTTAACGGCATCTTTTACACCATCTTTTGAACCATAAAGAAATGCTTTTTGAATGCTAGCAACAGCAGCTTCTTGAGCTGCCATATCTTTTTTAATGTCTACTTTTACTTCAGCTGCAAAAGAAATCGATGCGCAAAAGCAAAGTAATGAAGCTATTTTTATATATTTTCTCATCTAATTGCCTTTCTTAGTGGATTTCTTTGAATTGTTTGGCTTTCCAAGCAAATGCTAGAACAGTCAATATTCCCATATAAATCAATACCCAGAAACCAAGAGAATTTCTCTCGTCTTTTTTAGGGTCACCGATTTTATCAAGGTACTCTACAACTTTTGCTTCTGATTCTTTTGTCAAACCAACTCTTGGCATCGCAGTACCAGGAAGTAGTTTTTGAGGATCATTGACAAAACCATACAGATAATGCTCACCTTTAGATTTGATTACTTGAGACAAATCTGGTGGAACAGAACCCAAATACTCTTTGATTCTAGGATCTGTAGCTGTTTTTAGCATACCGTCATATTTGATTGAATGGCATCTTACGCAAGCCTCTTCAACAGTTTGTTTTTCATCAAGATTTTTAGCAGCTATTGAACTCAAATAGGCAACAACATCAGCTATGTCTGAATCTGGCAAACCAAGTGCTGGCATACCAAATTTTTTACTCTTAGTTGTACCTTGTGGGTCTTTTATTAGATTGGCAATAAAATTGTGGTCAAACAAAGTAGCCACATTTGACAAGTCTGGTGGAACCACACCATAAGTGTTTGCAGCATCAGCATCGCTCATCGCAAGCTTCAAACCTTCTTTTTTTACAGAGTGACAAGAAGTACAATTTGTAGCGACAACTTCTTTACCATGCGAAACATTACCTTCAACTGACATTTTTGCCAAATCTTTGAATTGATAATCTGGTGGCGTAACCTCAGGGTGCATTACATGATGAGCGTATGGCTCTACACCGTAATACATCAAACCAACAACCGCAATCAAAATTACAAGTATTTTAATATCTCTCATGACTAACCTCTCTTGCTTTCGATTTTAGAAAAGACAGGAAGAAGTACCAATAGCCATATCAAGAATGCGACTGAGAATACGAAACCTATCCATGCATTTATGCCAGTAGGAGGGAGTTTACCCCAAACAGTCAAACCAATCATAATAATGATAAGTGACCAGAACCATAGTTTGAAAAGTGGTCTGTCGTGAGCTGGTTTTACTCTGCTATCTCTATCTAGCCATGGCAATAAGAAGAATATAGCATTAGCAATAGCAAAAGCCACTAGACCCATATTCATACTGAAGAAAAAGCCTCTCAAAACTTCATAACTCCAAAGGAAGTACCACTCAGGATAGATGTGAGGAGGTGTTTTCATGTTATCTGCAGGGATAAAGTTAATTGGATCCATTGCAAAACTGTAGTGGAAAAATACTAGGTAGAAGAAGAAAATCATAAAACCACCAAGCACAAAGAAATCTTCTGCAAGGAATGTAGGCCAGAATGGCATTACTTTTGAATTTCGTTTGTCACCAGCTTTGAATTTTTCAGCTTCAACTTCAAAATCGATATCCTCGCCCTCTTGATTGTTAACATGAGGAATTCTAAGAGTATAGAAGTGCATAACGATTATGCCCATGATTACTAGAGGAAGAATCACAACATGAAGTGCAAAGAATCTAGTCAGCGTAGCATCAGCAACAACATAGTTACCTCTAATCCAAAGAACAAGGTCGGGTCCAATAACAGGAACTGCGCCAAATAGGTTCGTAATAACTTGTGCCGCCCAATAGCTCATTTGACCCCATGGCAACATATAACCAGAGAAACCTTCAGCAGAGAATGTAACAAAAAGTAACATACCACTAATCCAAATCATTTCTCTACCGTTTTTGTATGAACCATAGTAGATTGCAACAAACATATGTATGTAAATCACAAGGAAAACAACAGAAGCAGCAACAGCATGGACATGTCTGAACAACCATCCATAAGAAACCTCTTGCATAATAGTTCTGTTTACGCTATCGAACGCTAGCGCTGTATCTGGTTTGTAGTACATAAGCAGAAACATACCAGATATTGTTAACAAAGAGAAAAGCGTAGCCAAAACAACGCCAAAACTCCATAGAAAGTTTATATTTTTTGGGATCCAATACTCTGTCATCATTACTTTCATGAGACCAGTAGTGTTTAGTCTAGCATCAAGCCAGCTTTTATTGTGATCAATCGCCATCTGCTACCCCTTACGCTTTAAATTCTGCTGGAATTTTTTTATAATCTTCACCTTCTTCACCAAGCAAAAGATTGGTTCCTTCTACTTTGAATGGCGGGATTATAAGTGGTTTTGGAGGAGGTCCAAAATAGTTTTTACCATTTACATCAAACTCACCACCATGACAAGGACATTTAAATCTTTTATTTTCTGCCTCATATGATGGAATACAACCAAGATGCGTACATATCGCAATAACAACAGTATATTCATCGCTTCCGACTTTTACACTTGTTCCATTTGCATTTTTTGGCATATCAGCTGTTTTCTTTAGAATATAAACAGGTTTACCCCTAAATTCAACAGTTCTAATCTCGCCCGCTTGCATAGGGGAAAGATCAACCTTGGTAACACCAGCGGCTTTAACACTTGGAAGCGGATCCCAAGTTTTGACCATTGAGTATGCAGCAGCAACGCCACCAATACCCGCAAAACCTGCTAATGCACAAAGCAGAAAGTATCTTTTTGACTCGTCTACAGACATCACAAATCCTTATTTAAAAAGTGAAAACGGCACAGCTTTTATTTTATAATTTTTTATAAAAACTGTCTCACGCTCAGATTGTATCAAAAAAAATCCAAAGTTTTACCCGTCAACCGTTGCAGGATAGGGTATAAATATAGGACTAAATTTCTCTTATTTTTATATCTTCAAACTTCTTTTTCCATACTTTTTCCCCGCAAAATCTAGAACCTTCAGGACAAATTGGAAAAATTCCAGCCTCTGCTCTTATGCTGCACGGGGGTAAAAATCGATTGCTATTTTTGATGTTTTTTGCTCTTAACTGCTCAATTTGCTGATAAACAAGATCAAAAATTTCTTGTTGTGCGTTGTAGCACAATCTCATTTGGGCTTTGTGATGAAAAGATGAAAAATCATTTCTCTCAATAATCTCCACCATATGAGCATTTGGCAGTGCATAAACCGCTTCTCCAAAGCCCAGCTGCGCTTTTTGTTTTTCAAAAAAGCTATATGACTTTTCGATTAACTCCAAATATAGGCTCAAAACTTCGCTATTTTTTCGGATTATCTGTGGAATGTAGTACTCTTTTTTATAATTTGACTCAATTTTTGGACGCATGGCAAAACTTCTGCGATGTCTTTGATTTTGCGCATCAGCAGAGAGAGACAGCTTCATATAAGAACTAAATCCTCCGAGCACTCCGCCATCTTCGAACATTTGTGAAAATCTTAGAACGCTTGAGTAGTTCTCATTCGCATCAAAATCAAATGTGTCATTGATATCAAAAACTTTCACCTCTTCTTCACCAACGCCGTGTTCTAGCTTGAATTTTGACATATCAAAATCAAAATGCGATACATTTTGAGCTTTTGCATTCTCTATTAGTGGCGCAAGAGAGGCATCAATAGCCAAAAGCTCCGCTTCTAGTTTGTTTGCAAATTCAAGAGCCTCATTTCTACACTCGGGCACGGCTTTTGCAGCACCAATATATCGAAGCGCTGTTACCAAGTTAACTGTATGATATAGATACGCACTCATACCTTGTGGCAATACATATCGCGCCAGTTCTTGGGCTTTTTTGATTGACTCTTTTTGTTTAAATTTTGGCAGTACGGCTTTTACAATAGGCTCAAGAAGGGCAATAAGTTTTTCATACCCATCGAATATATCACCATAAAAATTCTGCCAATCGCCATGATTACAATCGACAGGATAAACAAAACCATCTATCTTCATTTAGCCCTATCGCTGAGACACTTCTACTGAGTTGTAATAAGGATGGGCGTGTAGAAACCTCCAAATCAGATGCCTACTCATACCTTCTATCAAAATTGTAAAATGAGAGTGCTGCATAGTTGTATGGTGCCCAGCTTCAAATATCGAAGACAGCAGCCCGCTCTTTGCTTTCCATTCATTGCTAGCCATTGGCTCTACAATACCACCTGGAAAATAACAAGTTCTAGCAGATGACACCGCAACATTTGATGGTTTGTATAGCTCCCCTGCTGGGTATAGTATTTTTATATTCATAGCTTAGCTCCAGAAAATTTTACTCTTTGAGAATGTGTCAGAGCCACAGCAATAGCATCTGTTACATCAAGCGGTTTAATATCACTTTTGAGCCCCAAGATGGTTTTCACCATAAATGCGACCTGCTCTTTTGAGGCTTTCGCCTTGCCCGTTAAGGCTTTTTTGACCTGTAGTGGCGTGTACTCGTGAAAATTCCCGATTTCTTGGAGAATTTTAAGACTCAAAGCACCACGAAACTGCGCGAGCTTAATGACGGTTTTGGGATTGTGCGCATAAAACATATCTTCAATCGCAACTTCATCAATCTTGTGAGCTTTCAAAATCATATCAATACCCTCTACCAGCTCAACAATCTGCTCTTGCAGAACTCTGCTCTTGATTTTCACAAGACCCGCCTCAACAATTCTAGGCTTGTCGGTCAAAGAGATAACTCCATAACCACAATTGATGGTGCCAGGATCAATACCCAAAATAATCAAATCAACCTCCATGACCAAAGAGTTATTCACACCTTTTTCACAATGTGAATAGTTGTTTCACGAAAAAACAGACCTTGTTTTCAATATATTTGAGCTAAAATCTCTGCTAATTTTTAAATGCCAAAATAAGGCGCGAACCTAATGATCTTCGATGTTATCCAAAATCTTCTTAAACAAGAAATCAGCAAAATAGACTACGAACGCTATATAAAACAACTTGTCTTTGATGAGAAAAAATCCAAATCAGACAGGGTGGTTTTAGTCACATCCAATGCATACATAGCAAAATGGATTGAATCAAAATTTTCCCAAAAAATAGCACATCTTTTTGAACAACAAACCGGCACCAAGCCAGAAATCATGATTTTGGTACAGAAAAAAAATGGAGTAGAAGAGCCGCTAGAAGCGGTTTCCGCCAAGCCATCGAGCAGTGCAAAAAACACAAAAAGCACCATCTTGAATCCATCTTTTACTTTTGACAGTTTTGTTATGGGCTCATCAAATCAATTCGCCTACAACGCTGCAATAAGTGCCGCTGAAAAACCTGGTCGCGACT
>CAZNYV010000004.1:0-25727 GCA_964577355.1 uncultured Campylobacteraceae bacterium | reverse complement strand
TCCCTTGCTCTACATCCATGTCGGCTTCGGCTTCGGCAAAACACATCTTTTGAATGCAATCGGAAACAAAGTTGCTGAGTCTGGCAAAAGTGTTATCTATGCAACGATTGAACAGTTTATGAACGACTTCACTTCTCACATCCGAAATCAGACGATGGACAGATTTAGAGATAAATACAGAAGTTGCGACCTATTGCTTATAGATGATGTCCAGTTTCTTGCAAAAAAAGAGCTGACTCAAGAAGAGTTTTTTCATACATTTAACGAGCTTCACCAACACGGCAAACAGATAGTAATGACATCTGACAAGCATCCAAAAAAAATAAGCGGTCTTGACGATAGGCTTCTTAGTAGATTTGCCTCTGGGCTAACTGCGGATATCCAAAAGCCAGAGCTTGAGACAAAAATAGCAATTATCCAAAAAAAATGCGGAATAAACGGGATAAATCTAGACCAAGAAGTGGTTCATTATATAGCCGCTACACTCGATGACAATATCAGAGAAATAGAAGGTGTCATCATAAAACTAAATGCCTTTTCAAAAATGATGAATCAAAAAATTTCCCTAGATTTTGCAAAAAGCATCTTGAAAGACCAAATCAAAGAAACAAAAGAAAATATCACTATTGAACAAATCATCGAGGTTGTATCAAGCGAACTCAATATAAAACCTAGTGAAATTCGTTCAAAATCAAGAAATACAGCCATAGTGAATGCCAGAAGAGTTGTTATTTATCTGACAAAAAATCTGACTTCACAAAATTCAATGACACCACTTGCCGAGTATTTAGGCATGAAAGACCACAGTGCTGTCAGTCATGCATTCAAAAAAATCAATGAAATTATCGAAAACGACGCAACATTTGCATCAAAAATGGAAGAGCTAAAAACTAAAATTCGTTCCAGATGATGTAAATAATGTGAAAAAATGTAAAATAATGGTAAAAGTTTTTCACGCTTACCAAATCAAGTAGATTAGACGGTTCTAACGGTTTTTCACAAAATCAAAGTACCTACTATCTCTACTAAAGATTTATAAATAAAACAAGGAGCAAAAATGAAGTTCACGGTTAACAAGGTTATACTAGAAAATCTTCTTACTGCTTTACAGCCTTTTCTGGAAAAAAGAGACAACTCACAAATAACCTCACATATACTTATTACTGCAAGTGGCGATACACTTCAATTAAAAGCCACAGACAGTGAGATAGGTTTATCACTAAACACAAAAGATACAACCATACTAGAAGAGGGTTCAGCAACAGCAAACGGTAAAAAGATTTCTGAGATTGTTAGAAGTCTAAAAGACGATGAAATTGTTTTAGAACTGATAGATTCAAATCTATATCTAAAACAAAAAAGTTCAAAATACAAACTACCAACATTCAATGCTGAAGAATTTCCAGCTTTCCCTACATACGACAATCTTCCAAAAATAGGTTTGAATAGTCAAGATTTAATATTAGCATTCAAAAAAGTCTCTCCTGCAATAGATACCAATAATCCTAAGTTTGAGTTAAATGGTGCATTGCTAGACATAAAAACTGGTGGTGTTAATATCGTAGCAACAGATACGAAAAGACTTGCGATATACAAAATAAACGAAAACAACACTGAAGAGCTTTCAATCATCATTCCTAAAAAAGCTATTCAAGAAATACAAAAGATTTTTTACAACGATGTAGATATTTTTTATGCTCAAACCTATCTTTTCATCAAATCAAAAGAAGCACTATTCTTTACAAAACTTATCAATGGTAAATTCCCAGACTATCACAGAATACTTCCAAAAGAGTTCAAATTTGCACTTGAACTTCAAAAAGATAAGTTTGTAGAAGCAATCAAACAAATCAGCATAATCTCTCCTGAGATAAAAATGATTCTAGGAAATGAAAAGATAGCTTTCGAAAGTCTTTCTGAAGAGAATATGGAAGCTAGAACTGAAATAGCAAGTGACTACAATCAAGAAGAGTTTACTATCGCATTTAGTTCAAAATATATTTTGGATTTCTTGTCATCAATTGATACAAAAGAGTTTACGGCAACATTTAATCAATCAAATATGCCTTTTGAGCTCAACTCCGATAACTTCAAAACATTAGTCATGCCAATCTTCATCTAACTATAGATGAAGATTCTGACTCAACAAATAAAATAATTTCCTTAAAGAGGTCCAATGAATAACGAATATGGTGCTAGTAATATTAAAGTCCTAAAAGGACTAGAAGCTGTTAGAAAACGACCTGGTATGTACATTGGTGATACGACTGCAAAAGGTCTTCACCATCTAATATATGAAGTTGTGGACAACTCAATAGATGAGTCTATGGCTGGATATTGTGACAACATAAAAGTAGAAATAACAAAAGACGGCAAAGGTCGAATCACCGATAATGGTAGGGGTATTCCAACAGGCATACATGAAACAGAGGGAATATCTGCTGCAACAGTAGTTGTTACCGTTCTTCATGCTGGTGGTAAATTTGACAAGGATACTTACAAAGTCTCAGGCGGTCTACATGGTGTTGGTGTCTCAGTCGTAAATGCACTCTCTTCAAACTTCAAAATGACTATTCACAGGGATGGCAAAATCCATGAACAAGAGTTCCAAAAAGGTATTCCTCTATATGATTTGAAAATTATAGGTGATACAAAAAAAACTGGTACAACAATAGAGTTTGAACCAGATGCATCTATTTTCAAAGATACTACAGATTTTAATTATGATACTTTGTCCGAAAGATTCAAAGAACTAGCTTACCTAAATCCAAAAATTTCTATATCTTTTGAAGACCACAGAGATGGCAAAAAAGAGATATATCACTTTGAAGGCGGTATTGCACAGTTCGTCGAAGATATCAATCCTGGTAACAAAAATGGCACTGAGGGTAAAAACGGTGAAATGATACTTTCAAAAGTTGTCTCTTTTAGTGCTAGGGCTGAAAATGACGAAAAAGGCGAGGACAAAGATGTAATCGAAATGGACATCGCTTTGATGTATAATGATACATACTCAGAGAGAGTTTATAGCTTTGTCAACAATATCAAAACAGGCGAGGGTGGTACGCATGAGAGTGGCTTTAGAATGGCTCTCACTCGTGTTGTTTCCAACTATGTCGAAAAAAATGCAAACGCAAAAGATAAAGATACAAAAATCAGTGGTGATGATGTCAGAGAAGGACTTGTGGCTATTGTCAGCGTTAGAGTTGCAGAGCCGCAATTTGAAGGGCAAACAAAGGGCAAACTAGGAAACAGCTATGTCAGACCTCTTGTGCAGAGAGTTGTTTATGAGAAACTTACAAAATACTTCGATGAGAACCCTATCGAAGCTAGATACATCATGCAAAAAGCCCTTCTTGCCGCAAAAGGTCGAGAAGCTGCTAAAAAAGCTAGAGAGCTAACTAGAAAAAAAGACTCTATCTCTGTAGGAACCCTGCCAGGAAAACTTGCTGATTGTCAGAGCAAAGATGCCTCTCAATGCGAACTTTATCTGGTGGAAGGTGACTCAGCTGGGGGAAGTGCAAAACAGGGCAGAAATAGAGCATTTCAAGCAATCCTACCACTAAAAGGTAAAATCCTAAATGTTGAGAAATCTGGACTTGACAAAATCCTAGGCTCTGAAGAGATAAAAAATATTATCACAGCACTTGGATGTGGGATAGATAATGAGTTTGACAAAGATAGACTAAGATACCACAAGCTAATAATAATGACCGATGCAGATGTCGATGGTAGCCATATCCAGACTCTGCTTTTGACATTCTTTTATAGATTCTTGAACCCGCTTATTGAGGGCGGACATGTATATATTGCACAACCTCCACTATATAGGTACAAAAAAGGCAAAAAAGAGATCTATATCAAAGATTCACAAGCCTTGAGTGAGTATCTAATTGACAATGGTATTGAAGGTTACGAGTGTGACGAGAGCCATAAAAAAGATTTAAAAGATATTTTGAGAACTACTGCGTATTATAGAAATGTCCTAGATGAACTCAAAAAAAGATATTCACTGATAGATGTTGTACAAAGACTAGCAGAAAACAATGACCTACTAGCACTTGATAATGCTGATTTGTACAAAGAGCTAGAGACATATATCAAGAGTCTTGGATTTAATATCATCTCAAAAATTATTAGCGATGAAAGCATCCAGCTTTTTGTTCAAACATCTGTAGGGCTAGAAGAGATTTTGATAGACGACAACCTATTCACAAATCCACTATTTGCAGAAGCAATCCACATTTACAACAGATTGCAAGAAAAAAATCTATCTGTACTTGAGGGCAAAAATCCTTTCAAAGTGTTAGAAGGCATCGAAGATAGCGCGAAAAAAGGCGCATATATCCAAAGGTATAAAGGTCTAGGTGAGATGAATCCTGAGCAACTTTGGGAAACAACTATGGACCCAGACAACAGAAGACTTGTAAAAGTCACTATTGAAGATATTGCGAGTGCCGATGAGACATTCAAACTGTTCATGGGCGATGAGGTCGAGCCTCGTAGAAAATATATCGAAGAGCATGCAAAAGATGTTAAACATCTCGATGTGTAGGCAGTAGTAGTGAAGTACGGCGAAAAAGAGATTGCAAATTTTGATGTCGAAAAAGACCTTGAGATTTGGCCAAACAAGCACACAAAAAACTACTCTATAAAAATAGAGCTACCAGAGTTCTGCGCCCTTTGCCCTAGGAGTGGTTATCCAGACTTTGCTACGATATACCTAGAGTATGTGCCAAACGAGTTCGTGGTTGAGCTAAAAGCACTCAAATTGTATATCAACTCATTTATGAAAAGATATATTTCGCACGAAGATTCTGTAAATGAAATTTTTGATGTTCTGTATGGTAGATTGGCGCCAAGAAGCATGAAAATCGTAGCAGATTTCAACCCTAGGGGAAATGTGCATACTGTCATAGAAATAGATAGCGAGAAGATAGAAAAATAGTTGGAGAGCTCCAAATGAGAGGGCAATCTCAAAGGAGCAAACAAAATGAAAAACAAGCTGTATTTTATAAACAGTTTGTTTAATTGGTGTTTAAGATTCCTAGTGAGTAGCTAGAAAGAGCTGTTTTGGCAGCTTTCAATCTGCTCAAGTATCTCAGTTGCTGCCGCTTTCGGGGTTTCTGACTTGTAAATAGGTCTGCCAACTACAGCAAAATCCACCATCTCATCCACCGCAAATGAAATATCAGAGACTCTTTTTTGATCACCCTTGTCCTCTCCGTTCGGTCTGATGCCAGGACATAGGGTCAGGAAGTTTTGTTTGGCAGCATATTTCACAAGTCTGCTTTCGTGAACAGAGCAGACCACTCCATCCAATCCAGCTTCATGTGCCCAAATAGCAAATTCAGCAGCTTTGTCATCTATGGAAGATGAATAAACCTCAAAAAACCCAGCCCTATCAAAACTCGTTAGTGCCGTAACAGCAAGCACAAGCGGCTTGTTTTTGATTGGTGAAAGTCTTTGCATAACCGTGTTCATCGCTTCTTTGCCAGCGGAAGCGTGGATATTGAACATATCTATCAGACCACTTTTGGCAATTTCTTCAGCGGCGTCAGCCATCGTATTTGGTATGTCGTACAGCTTCAAATCCAGAAATATTTTGTGATTCCCAGCTTTTTTTAGCTCCTCTACGAAGCTCCAGCCATCTCGGATAAAACTCCTCAGTCCGACTTTGAGCCAAACATCAAGACCTGAAAGCTCGTTTGCAAGTGAAATATTTTCTGCTCTTGATGCCATATCTAGCGCAACACAAAGTTTCATCGGTTACTCTTTTGCTTTGTTGATGGAGTCGAGAACCCCGTTGACAAACTTTGCGCTATTCTCTGCACCGAGAAGCTTAGAGATTTCAACGGCTTCATTGATAATGACTGCTCTGTCGGCTAGATTGTGGATGATTTCATAAGCCCCGAGTCTGAGAACCGCTTTTTCGACACTACCAATGTCTCCCATATCACGCTCTTTTAGTGCAGTGAGAACGATTTCGTCAACACTTTCTAGTGAATCTAGCACGCCCTGGAGAAGCTCTTGCCCATAAGCTTTTTGAGCATTTCTGATTTTTTTGTCTTCAAAAATGATTTCAGCTGATTTGTCTACTGCTTCATTTCCCAAATCAAATGAATACAAGATTGATACCACGGCCTCTCTGACCTGTCGTCTGGTCGCCATTATATACTTTCGATTGATTTGTATAGGTCGATCATCTCGATTAACCCGCTCATTGCTTCAAAGCCTTTGTTACCAGCCTTGCTACCAGCTCTCTCTATTGCCTGTTCGATAGTGTCGGTTGTGAGCACACCAAACATTACTGGTATGTTATATTTTAGGCTCATGCTAGCTATGCCTTTTGTCGCTTCGGCAGATATATAGTCAAAATGTGGTGTAGAGCCTCTTATTACAGTGCCAAGCGCACAAAGACCGCTATATTTGTTGGTTTGTAGTACTTTTTGAACGACCATCGGAAGCTCAAAGGCACCAGGAACGAGTACGATATCGAGGTTTGATTCGTTGCCGCCGTGTCTTATGAAGCTATCTTTTGCCCCTTCTACTAGCCTGTCAGTGATGATGTGATTCCATCTTGAAGCCACAAGTGCAATTCTTTCGCCACCATTTAGGTGCAGTTTGCCTTCTATAGTCATAAATCCCTCTTTTTATAGTTTTTGTTATTTTGACCAAAGGGGGTTTAAAGTTTGGCAATATTTATCATTTTGTGGCGGTTTTGACGGTTTTGCGGGAATAATTTTTGCTGGTTTCTGCAAAAGGATTGTGATGAGCGAATTTTGGAATGAGAAGTTTTCCGGAGATGATTTTTACTATGGTACAGAGCCGAACCGTTTTGTGAAGAGCCAGAGTTATCGTATCAGACTAGACTCTAGTGTGCTTTGTCTAGCTGAGGGCGAGGGGCGAAATGGTGTATTTTTGGCAAGTCATGGGCATCAAGTGACCTGTGTTGATGTCTCGGAGATAGGATTGCAAAAGGCTTCTGAGTTGGCTATCCAAAAAAATGTTACTATTCGAACAGTGCATTCGGATATTTTTCATTATACCAGTACAGAGAAGTTTGATACGGCGATTTGTACTTTTTTGCACCTAGAGTATGCGAGACTCAAGCTGTTTTGCGAAAAGCTGTTTGGTTTGCTGGGTGAAAATGGACTCTTTATCGGGCAGTTTTTTACCAAAGACCAGCTCGACAAACCAAGTGGCGGTCCAAAAGATATAAATCTGCTATACGACCCAAAAATGCTTGAGAGAGTTTTCAAGAGTACGGGGTTTGAGATATTGAAAATAGACACGAGAGAAGAAGAGCTGCACGAGGGCGAAGGTCACAAAGGTATCGCCTCGCTTGTCAGTATCGTAGCGAAAAAATAAGGGAAAAAATTGATTTATCTGTAGTAATAATGGCGGCGGGGCAAGGTACGAGGATGAAATCATCCACACCAAAAGTGCTTCACAAAATCTGTGGGAAAGAGATGCTTTTTCACTCTATCACCGAAGCCAAAAAACTCTCAAACGACATAAGCGTAGTGCTATATCACCAATCCGAGCGAGTGGAGAGTGTGATGAGGGCGTATTTTGATGGTGTGAGTTATTGCCTCCAAGACCACGAAAAATTCCCAGGTACTGGCGGGGCGGTGATGGCTCCAAAAATCACGCAAAAAAAAGCCCTAGTGCTAAACGGTGATATGCCACTAGTGACAGCGGAGAGTATGCAAAAGATATGCGAAATAGACGCGGATGTTGTCATGACTGCTATCAAGCTTGACAATCCAAGCGGATACGGTAGAGTCGTGACCGATGGAGCAAGTGTTGTCAAAATCGTAGAAGAAAAAGATGCGAGTTCGGGCGAGAAAGAGATAAAACTGGTAAATGCGGGTGTTTACTCTTTTGATAGCGGATTTTTGGCTGAATACCTGCCGAAACTATCAAACGGCAATGCGCAAAAAGAGTACTATCTGACAGACCTCATAGAGCTGGCGGTCAAAAACGGCAAAAGTGTCAGATGGGTGGAAGTGGCAGAGGAGGAATTCAAAGGCGTGAACTCCAAAATCGACCTAGCTGATGCCGAGGTGATAATGTGTGACCGTATCCGCAAAAAATGGATGGCAGCAGGTGTCACGATGAGACTGCCTGAGACGATTTATATCGACTATGATGCGAGTTTTGTCGGCGAGTGTGAGGTGGAGAGCCACTGCGTCATCAAAGGCAAAAGTATTATCGAAAATAGCGTGATAAAAGCAGGCTCGGTGGTGGAAGACGCCATGATGAGAGATAGCGACTGCGGTCCTATGGCGAGACTTCGACCGAAAACATCTCTGGTTGGCACACACATAGGCAACTTCGTCGAGTGCAAGAATGCCAGACTAAACGGTGTCAAGGCTGGACACCTGAGCTACCTTGGCGACTGCGAGGCTGGTGAAGGGACAAATATCGGTGCTGGCACGATCACCTGCAACTATGACGGTATCAAAAAATACGAGACCAAAATCGGCAAAAATGTCTTCATCGGCTCCGATACACAACTTGTCGCACCTGTCACGCTAGGTGATAACACGATGATAGCGGCAGGTACTACGGTGACAAAAGATGTCTCGAGTGGAGCTTTGGCGATTTCTAGAACACCGCAAAAAGAGATAGCTGGGTGGTTTGATAGGTTTTTCGGGAAGAAGTAATGTATGAGAAAAGAATAGTTGCCTTTCTAGATATTTTAGGCATATCTGCAGCAATCAAAGCTAGCGATAGCGATGTTGAAAAACAAAAAACACTAGTTGAAATGTATCGAAATATTCGTGCCATAGACTTATCATTTTTCCCAGAGCTTAAAGCTATTGCTACTATTACTTCTTTTTCTGACTCTATTGTTGTTTCGGCGCCATACAATAAAGAAATCATCCCTCATTTTTTACATTATATTAGGCTCATACAAAGCTATTTTACTCATAAAAGCTCTTATTTTGTGAGAGGTGGAATTGCTATGGGTGCACTGTTTCATGAAAACGATATAGTATTGGGAAATCCATACTTAGAAGCCCATAAGCTAGAGTCAGAATTGGCAATCTATCCTAGAATAATCATGGATGAAAATACTGCTAACGAGATTTTGGAAGAACTAAAAGACACAGATATGTCAGGAATAAAAAAGGATATTGATGGTTTTTATTATTTAGACTATATTGCAGGCACTTATGAGTTTCTTCATTTATATAATGGATTACGAAATAAAGCCACTCAAAATATAGAAAAAACTCGCGACAATAAAAAAATCGATAAAATAACCAAGCAAAAAATCAAACAAAAAATGGATTGGGTTTTGGCAAAAATAGCCGAACTAAATAAGTAATTTTTAGACATCTTTGTGATTTCTATAGTAGCCCAAAAAACTCCACGCCCGCGACATTTTTTTTGATTATCTTGTCGGTTTTGATGAGCTCCAAAAACATCTCATAGCTTTTTGTGTCGGCTAAATATCTCGCATCAAGGAGCGTCAACGGGCGCTTTTGGAGTGTGTTTAGCCACTCTGTCTCGGTGTAGCTTTTGGATAGTGGAGTGGCGGCTTTTCTGATTGCTACGGAGATATTTGGCAATCCCAATTCATCCGCTATCTCAAACAGCCTCTCCTCAGTAATCGGACTAACTGCAAAAGCCGGCGGTCTGTCTATCGTCGAGATGTCTATTCTGGCGGGCGAGATTTTTTCATAGACAGTTTTGAGCGCTTCTATATCTGCCGCTCCATCGTTGACGCCAGCTACAAAAAGTGTCTCAAGTACCAGTTCACCCTTGAAAGCTCCCGCAAAATCCACCATACAAGCCACTGTGCGCTCTAGCTCAAAAGCTATCGGACGGTCGATTTTTTTGTAACTCTCACTTCTCGCACTATCGAGAGAGAGTTTGACGATGTCAAATTTCATCAATGCTTCTCGCACTTTTGCATCGCAAATCGTAGAGCCGTTGGATAATATGAGCGTTTTTAGAGTTGTTTTGACGGCGTTTAGTCCATCTATCAGCTCTGCTAGATGTGGATAAATCGTCGGCTCGCCGTTTGCAGTTACGGTCAAAACATCAATCGTCTTGCCACTATCTATCGCCTCTTTTGCGCTGTTTATCAATGATTCTGGACTTTCTGGAGTGATTGAGATGGCTGTTTTTGGCGAGGATGGAAGCTCACAATATAGGCAGTCAAAATTGCACTCTCTTTGCTGCCCAGCGACGACATCGATGCCTAGTGACATCCCAAATCGACGAGAATATACAGGACCAAAAACAGCCATCTAATTAGCTAAAAAACAAAAACATGACGCCAAGGAAATAATCAGCGACGAGGATGATGACAGAAGAGGTGACGACGGTGATTGTCGTGGCCATTCCGACGCCTCTAGCTCCGCCTTTCGTGTGAAAACCAAAATATGTACCGATGCTTCCGATAAGAAACCCAAAAACAGCGGCTTTTGCGATACCTTCGGCATAATCTCGGAACTCTGCGTATTGTGTGATGGCATTGATATATGAAGTGCCGTTGACATCGAGTATAAACACGGCAGTAGCGTAGCTACCTATGTTCGCGACGATGTTGAAGATGATGGTTAGTATCGGTAATGAAATCATGGCGGCGATGATTTTTGGTATGATGAGCAGTTTTCTGCTATCGACTGCAAGCGTGTCTATCGCGTCTATCTGTTCGCTGACTCGCATCGTCCCGAGCTCTGCGCTCATGGCGCTGATGGCACGACTTGTGACCATCAGTCCTGCTACTACGGGAGCTAGCTCTTTGCCGAGAGCATAAAAAATCGTATATCCCATCATGTTTTCGATACCAAACTTGTGAAAGCCCTGATACATCTGGATAGCTTGTACCATCCCAATAAATGTGGCAGTTAGGACGATAATCCCGATAGATTTGATACCTATGACCTCGATTTGATTCATGATTTCGCGTAGTCTAAACGGCTTGGTAAAAACTAGAGGCAATAATTTTGCATTGAAGACAAAAAAAGCGCCAAGCCCCTCAATACTTCGCCAAAAATAGATAACAGGCGCACCGATGGCGGCGAGTAGTTTTTCTATCATACTGGTGCCTTTTTGCCATTTTTGAACACATTTCGTACTATGCCAAATAGTTTTTTGTTGGCATACGGACCTTTTTTGTATGAATCAAATTTCGAAATCGATTTTTGGTCTTGTGATGCATTTGGGTCAAACAGTACGAGGTCGGCTTTGAAGCCAACTTTGATGAGACCTCTGTCTTCAAGCCCTATAATTTTTGCAGGATTGTAGCTGATAACCTCGGTTAGCTTTGCCATAGAGATAGTGCCATTTTGGACTAGGTTTGTGTAGCAAATTGGCAAGAAGAGCGCCAGAGACTCTATCCCAAATGCGGCATCTTCAAATGCAACATCCTTTGCGCCTATGCTGACAGGCGTGTGACCAGACGCAACACATGTGATAACTCCGCTTTTGATAGCTTGACGGATTGATTCTATGTCTGTGGTGCTTCGGAGTGGTGGCGAGTTTTTGGCAAACGAATTGTACTCAAGACATTCGGAGTCGTCGATAGAGAAAAAGTGAACATCTGTACAAAATTGCGTAGACTCTTTTCTGTTTTTGATAGTTTTGGCAAGCTCGGCAGAACGGGAGAGTGAGAGCGAGCTGATTACCGATAAGGCGCCAAAATTTGCAGACATTTCACATGTTTTGACCAGTTCGGTCGATTCCGTGACGCTCTGAAATGGAGTCAACCCCAATTTGAACGCTGTCTCAGAGTCATTCATCACCGCTCCCAAATCCAAAGACTTGTTTTGCAAAGAGACAAAAAGAGGCTTTGAGTACATTGCTGAGTACTCCATCGAGCGTCTGACACAGTTTCCGTTTGCGTTTGAATGGATATATGCTCCAACGGCTCCGTTTTTGAACATAATCGCCATATTGTTGAGCTTGTCGCCCTCGTTGTTTTCGACTGCGCTCGCTACTGCACAAGCGTTTGTGAGTGCTATTTCTTTTGATTTGGAGACTAGATAATCAAGCCCTATTTCTGTATTTATTGGCGTTTTTGGTTGAACTACAACCGTGCAGACACCGCCCTTTAGCGCATCAGCTTCGATTCGTTGGAGGGTTTTTGCAATGTTTTGGTTCGATACTCCAAGGGAGCTATTTAGGTCAATCGCTCCAGGCAAAAGATATAGTCCACTCGCATCTATCACCTCTTCATTTTTTTGAGGTTTTAGACTTTTTGCGATGCTTTTTATCAAGCCACTTTCTATTCTAACATCGACACTGCTCTCGCCTCTTTTGTCGCATACGATAGCGTTTTTGATAATCATTTTTTGACCTCTATATTTCTGATGGCTTTTGCAAATTCTGATGGCTCCATGGCGCCTACGATTTGCTTGCCAATTTTGTTTTCATTTTTATCAAGAACAAAAAAAGTAGGTGTGACATATGCTCTAAATTTTTTGTTCCACTCATCTTCAAAGATGTCAACAAAAATGACAACATAGCCAGATAAACTATCGACGACGGCATCGTCTTTTAGCGCCGTATCGTGCATATAGATACAGGCTTTGCACCCCTCTCGAGATAGCATCAATAGGATTTTTTTGTTCTCTTTTTTGGCTATTTGCACACCGTCGGCATAGTCTTTGGCAACGCGAAGCTCGCCAGCCAAGAGAAAAATAGCTCCAAACAGTAAACTTATTAAAATTTTCATTTCATCCCCCTACAAATAGTGCTGAAAGTTTGCCCAAACCACCTGTTCCAATAGCGATACCAAGCATGATTAGAAGCACGCCAGATACAATTTCGATTGCACGAAAATATCTTTTGACGCGATTGAGAAAGCCCAGCATAAAACTAGTCAGGAGGGCGGTTAATATAAATGGAATGGCAAGTCCAGCCGCATAGACAACCATCAGCCATATTGCTGTTGATGGCTCTTGTGCAGCTTTGAATACAATCGCAGCAAAGATAGGACCCACACACGGTGTCCAACCGAGTGCAAACGATAGTCCGAGGACAAAAGGGGCAAAAAGATTTTTGCTTTTTGTGTCGCCGAAATTTGAGCGCCCTTGAAAGTTGAGGATGTTGATTGTGATAAGTCCTGACATATGTAGTCCAAATATGACGATAATCCCGCCAGCAATCCATAAAATCCAGTCGTAAGCCAAGACATCGCCAATAATATTTGCGGCTATAGAGCCAAGAAGCACAAAAACAACCCCAAAGCCAAGCGTAAACATCATTGCGGAGAGTACGATTTTTGCTCTACCTTTGAGTCCGATACCCTCAGGGCTATTTAGTTGTTTGATTGACAAGCCGGAGATATATGAAATATATGCTGGGATGAGTGGCAGCACGCAAGGGCTAACAAAAGTGATAATACCAGCCAAAAAGCTGACTAGAAATGGTGCGTTTGTGAATAAAAGGTTGAGTGATTCTTCCATTGATGTACAGTTCTCCAAAATATTGATTGTAAATAATAACCTAAAAAGCTAATATCTCTCTAGTATGTTGTATGCCGTATCTCTCTTTGCTGCCTTGAAACCAGCTTTTTGAATGAGGTGAATAAGCTCATCTGCGCTAGAGCGGTTTTTGACTCCTGTGGCAGCTACGACATTTTCCTCCATCATCGCTCCGCCCATGTCATTTGCGCCGAAAAATAGAGCTGTTTGCCCTACACTTGAGCCTTGTGTTACCCATGAGCTCTGGATATTTGGAAAGTTGTCTAGGTATATCCGAGATAGTGCCAATAGCTTCAAATATCGATTGGAACTGGCTTTTTTTATCTCTGGATATTCGGCTTGAAGTGGCGTGAAATCGGGCTGAAATGACCAAAGGATAAAGGCTCTAAATCCACCAGTTTCGTCTTGTAGAGCTCTGATTTTGTCAAAATGCTCTATTATCTCTTCGTCTGTTTCGACTGAGCCAAACATCATCGTGGCTGTTGTCTTGATGTCTAGCTCATGCGCAGTTTTGTGGACTGCAAGCCAGCCGTTGGTGTTGATTTTTTTTGGTGAAATTATATCTCTGACACGGTCGCTAAGTATCTCGGCCCCAGCTCCAGGCATACTAGAGAGACCGACATTTTTGAGCCTATGCAATACCTCTCGCACGGTGATTTTGGATATTCTGGCGATGTAGTCTATCTCGACTGCGGAAAATGCGTGAATTGTGACACTTGGAAATTTTTTATGGATGAAGCCGACTAAGTCTTCGTAGTAGTCGATTTTGAGCTTTGGATGGACACCGCCTTGGAAGAGTATTTGAGTCCCGCCAATATCTACTAGCTCCTGTATTTTGTCGGCGATTGTTTCAAAATCTAAAACATATCCGCCCTCTTCGCCTTCGGTTTTTTTGAAAGCACAAAACTTGCAATCAGAGACACAGACATTGGTATAGTTGATATTTCTATCGACCACAAAAGTTATAACTCCGTCAGGGTGGCGTGACTGTTTTATCGTATGTGCCATGCGACCTAGCTCTAGCAGCGGTGTATTATGAAGAAGCTCTAAGGCTTGTTTTTTATCTATTCTTTGCATTTGCTCATTATAATCAAAACGGACTGATTTGTATATTTTTTACACCTTATATATAGGTAGTTTTGAGCTTTTTTATCATATAATCTCGTCAAAATTATACACTACAACTAGGTTTTTTCTTGAACTCTCTCGATTTGATTGTACTGGCTCTCGTTTTATTTTTAGGTATCAAGGGCATTATGCGCGGATTTGTATCCGAACTATCTGGCTTTATTGCTATTGTTGGTGGCGTTTTCGTCTCATCCAGATTTGGCAAGATGATGGCAGATTTTTTGACATCGATGGTCAGTAGTCTCAGCCATACGACTGCTTCTATTTTGGCGTTTATCTTGGTTTTTGCACTATTTTGGTTCGCTGTTGTAGCGGCTGGTGGTGTTATTAGACGGATTATTGATTCTATGGGGCTTGGCGCCTTTGACAAGGCTTTGGGCTTTGTGGTCAGCGGCGGAAAGATATTTTTGATTCTTTCGATTATAGCTTTCGCGGTCAACTCAATATCTCTACTCAAGCCAAAAATCCAAAATTTGACCAATGATAGCTTTTTGTATCCGTCGATGCTCAAAACAGGTGCGTTCCTAATCAATCTCACTCCAGAGGATTTCAATACTACGAAGCTTGGCGATAAAGCGGCAGATGCAGCTAGTGCTGAAGCGAACAAAAGCATCCAAAAGGCTATGGGTAGATAATGAAGCACGGCAAAAAGCTAATGCTTGACGAATTGTTACTCAAACTAAAAGCTGTCCTAAAAGAAAAAAATCTAAAAAACAGTGCACAAAGGGAGATAATCCTAAGAGCGCTTTTGGAAAATGATGGACACTTGAGTTCCGATGAGATATATGCAGCGGCTAACAAGCTGGCAAAAGGTGCGCAAATAGGCAAGGCTACGGTCTATCGGACGCTCAACTTTTTTGAAAATGAGGGTTTTGTATCTAGTATATCTTTTGGGATTGATGGGAAAAAATACGAACTAGACATCAAAGAGCATCATGACCATATGATATGCGTGATGTGTGACGGAATAGCTGAGTTTGTTAGCCAAGAGATAGAGGATATGCAAGAGAAAATTGCAAAACAAAATGGCTTCTTGATAAAGCATCATGCGATGCAACTGTATGGTGTATGCAATAAGTGCAGTGAAAATAAAAAAGGAAAGAAATAATTTATGTTTGATAATCAATATGTAGCCCTAAGAGTCGAAAAAGCAGACAGTCTGAGGAGTCTAGGCAAAAATCCTTACACTTCAAAATCAGCGAAAGATACAGCTTGCGCGCAAGTTCTGAAAGATTGTGACTATCTACTCTCACTGGAGGGTGAAGGCAAGAAAGCCGACGACAAAATAGTAACGATAGCAGGACGAGTCAAGTTTTTGAGATTGATGGGCAAAGCAGCTTTTGCCAAGATAGAAGACGAAAGCGGAGTGTTGCAGATTTACTACTCCAAAGATGATTTGGGTGAGTGGTTTGATGAAATCAAAAAACTAGCTGAGGTTGGCGACATAGTAGAAGTGAGTGGGTATGGCTTTTTGACAAAAACTGGAGAAATCACGCTTCATGTAAAAAGTTTTGAAATTTTGACCAAAGCGGTTTCGCCTCTCCCTGAGAAATTCCATGGTCTGACAGATATGGAGACTAGGTATCGACAGAGGTATCTTGACCTCATTATGAATCGAGAGGTCAAAGATACTTTTCTGGAGCGAAGCCGTATCGTATCGTTTGTGAGGAAATTTTTTGAAGAGCAAGGTTTCTTGGAGGTCGAAACTCCTATGATGCACCCTTTGGCTGGTGGAGCGACTGCTAGGCCTTTCATCACTCATCACAATGCACTCGGCGAAGATAAGTTTCTCAGAATAGCGCCTGAGCTATATCTCAAAAGGCTTGTCGTTGGTGGGTTCGAGGCAGTTTTTGAAATCAACAGAAACTTTCGAAATGAAGGTATGGATCACACGCACAACCCTGAATTTACGATGATTGAGTTTTATCGTGCTTACAAAGATTTCAACTATCTAATGGCTCTTAGTGAAGAGTTGATAACGAAACTTTTGGCACATTTGAACAAACCAACAAAGCTAGAATACGGTGAATTAGAAATAGATTTCACTGCTCCGTTTAGAAAAATTAGCTACAAAGATTCGATTGTGCAAATAGGCGAAGTATCACCTGAGGTACTGGCGAGTCTCGAAACTGTTATGGCGTTTTTGGACAAGAACGGCATAGAGTACGACAAAAAAAGTATCAATTATGGCAAAGCACTAGCTGAGCTGTTTGATAATTTTGTAGAGAAAAAACTGATAAACCCAACATTTATAACAGATTTCCCAGTTGAGATTTCACCTCTTGCCAAAAGAAGTGAGGCAGACAGCGAAATCACAGACAGATTTGAGCTATTTGTTGCTGGCAAAGAAATCGCAAATGGTTTCAATGAGCTAAACGACCCAATCGACCAGTATGGCAGATTCAAAGCGCAAGTTGATGCAAAAGATAAGGGCGATTTGGAAGCAAATGATATGGATGAGGATTTTATCGAAGCTCTCAAATATGGCATGCCACCGACCGCAGGCGAGGGTATTGGTATTGACAGGTTGGTGATGCTTCTGACCAATAATCACTCAATCAAAGATGTATTGCTATTTCCGGCAATGAGAAAACAAACAACAAACAACTAGATAATAAAAGGATAGAACATGTCATTTTTGCAAGCTGCAGACCCAAAAGTCCACGAAATAATCTCAAAAGAGCTAGACAGACAAACTCATCACCTAGAGATGATTGCCTCTGAAAACTTCACATATCCAAGTGTAATGGAAGCGTGCGGAAGTGTTTTTACAAACAAATATGCAGAGGGTTACCCATACAAAAGATATTATGGCGGTTGTGAGTTTGCTGATGAGGTTGAACAACTTGCTATTGATAGGGCAAAAGAGCTTTTTGGATGTGCTTATGCAAATGTACAACCACACTCTGGAAGCCAAGCAAATGGTGCAGTTTTCACGGCACTGTTGAAGCCTTATGACAAAATCCTAGGAATGGACCTCTCAAACGGCGGACACTTGACACATGGTGCAAAAGTGAACTTCTCAGGGCAAAATTATCAAAGCTTCTTTTATGGTGTGGAGCTAGATGGCAGAATCAACTATGAAAGAGTAGCTGACATAGCAAAAATCGTAAAACCAAAAATGATAGTTTGTGGTGCGAGTGCGTATGCTAGAGAGATTGATTTTGCTAAGTTTAGAGAAATCGCTGACTCTGTTGGTGCGATTTTGATGGCAGATGTCGCACATTACGCTGGACTTGTTGTAGCTGGAGAGTATCCAAATCCATTCCCACACGCTCATGTTGTCACTTCAACAACACACAAAACCCTCAGAGGTCCAAGGGGTGGCGTTATACTGACAAATGATGAAGAGATAGCAACAAAAATCAATAAATCAATCTTCCCAGGTATCCAAGGCGGACCACTTGTTCACATAATCGCAGGCAAAGCTGTTGGTTTTGGTGAAAATCTCAAACCAGAGTGGAAAACTTATGCAAAACAGGTAAAATCAAATATCAAAGTTTTTGCCGATATTCTGATGAAAAGAGGGTATAACCTTGTATCTGATGGTACAGATTGTCACCTTGTGCTTGTGAATTTGCTAAACAAAGATTTCTCAGGCAAAGACGCCGAAGAGGCTCTTGGACGGGCTGGGATTACTGTTAATAAGAACACGGTTCCAGGTGAAACAAGAAGTCCATTCGTAACAAGTGGTATCAGAATAGGCTCTCCAGCTCTGACTGCTAGAGGTATGAAAGAGGCGGAATTTGAGATAATCGCAAACGCTGTTGCAGATGTGTTTGATGACATCAAAAATGAGTCAAAACAAGCCGAAATCGCAAGCAAACTAAAAGATTTGGCAAAAAATTTCGTAATTTACGATAGACCAACATACTAAAAAAGGGCTGGGCACAGAATGTATAATGTCGATATAAAATTAATCAAGGTCAATACCGCTCACTACTGGCAAAAAAAAGAGTTTGGCTCAGAGAAGATGGAATTCAAAGGCAGGACTTTTTTTAACAAGTTTGAAAGAGTAGACAAGCCGCTAACAATGCAAGTGATGAATGACCATGGTGATGGCAAAATTGTAGTTGCACACTCTCTAATACTGCCTGGCAACAAGGTGGAGAACATAGTGGTGGACTATAATGGTAGAGACCCTGAGAGATTTTGGCATAGAGCACAACTTTTGCTCAGAGAAGAAGGTTTTATCAACTTTACAGCGTACAAAACCAAGACAGAGGGGCATTTGCATCTGTATATTCACAAAGGGCATACAACTTTGCAAGAGGGTATTCATTTGGCAAAAACACTATCTGCAAAGCTATCACAAAAACTGCCATCGCAATGGAATATGTTTCCAAACGATACAATGCCGTTAGAGTACAACATTTTGACACTGCCTTACGAAGTCTATCAAAAAGAACGAGGTGCATCTTGGTCAAAACATCTTTAAATAAAGGAGTGAGAAATGGAAGAGAAAAATGAGTTAAATGATCTGTTTCTAGGGGAAGAGACAAAAAGCGGTGGAAGTAAAAAACTATTTTTGATAATTGCTGGTGCATTGCTAGTATTTTTTGTTACGATAGGAATTATGAAATTTGTGAACTCCAGCGAAGATAAAACACAAAATACTAATGCAACAAAAGATACAAAAGCAGCACAAATGACACCAAAAGAGGTCAACTCTAGCGATGCCACAGCGGTGCCAAATGATGAAAAGCTAAATGAAATAGTTAGAAAACTTCAAGAAGATGCAAAAAATCAGGCTTCTCAGGGTACGCCGTTGGATACAAATACTTCTCCACAGCCAAAAACTACAATAGTGGCTGTTCCAACTGCTCAAGCGCCAACTCCTGCGCCAAAAGTCGCTCCAAAACCTGTAGCTGCACCAGCACCAAAAGCTCAGCCTCCTGCACCAGATCCTGCTCCAGCTCCAAAAGTTGAACCAAAACAAGTAGTGGCACAAACCCCAAAAGAGGTACTTAAAGAAGCTGCAAAACAAACGCCAGCTCCTGCGCCAAAACCAGTAGTCGCACCAAAGCCAAAACCCGCACCAAAAGTTGCTACAAAACCAGTGGTTGCACCAGCGCCAAAAGCTGAGCCAGCGACACCAGCACCTGCAGCACCTGCTTCATCGGATGGTGGCTATTATGTTCAAATAGGCTATGACAATAATGCAAAAAATCTAGGCTCTATGACAAGCAAGGCAGTTGCATCAGGCTATAAGACTTCAACAAGAACTGCACAAGTCAAAGATAAGAATGTAACAAAAGTGCTTGCTGGTCCGTTTAACTCAAAAGCAGAAGCACAAACTGAACTTGCAAAAATTAAACAACAAGTTAGTGCAGGCGCATTTATTACAAAATAGGGATATTTTTTGATTCAAAAATCATATTTTCTGGACCAGTTTACCCCGATTGCTCTCTATGAAAATCTAGCCAAGCTGTATCCAGCTGAGGTTAGGTTTTTGTTGGAAAGCGGGATTACAAACGAGTTTGGGAACTTTAGCTTTATCTTCATCGGTGCGAAAGAGCGATTGACCCATAAGAGCGGAAAAACGCTCTACTATGACGGGGGCAAAGAGTCTGTAGTCGACACAAATCCACTTGAATTTCTCAAAAAAAGATATAAAACAGCCAAAAAAATAGAAAACTCACCATTTGCTGGTGGTTTTGTTGGGATGATTGGCTATGACACTATCAAAATATTTGAGCCATGCCTATCTGATGTTATGAATTCGCTTTCGGATGAGACAGATATTCCAGATGTCGATATGATAAATCCAAAAGTGACTTTGGCTTACTCTCATAAGAATTCAACACTTCACATAACGATAGATGACAAATCATTTGAGGATGATTTGGCAAAAATCGAGCAGACAATTTTTGGCTCATATCACCACTCCCCACTAAAAAAAGCGACAGATATTGGCACCTCTACAATGATGCTTGACGAAGAGCTATTCAAAACTAGGGTTACGAGTGCAAAAGAAAATATTAGAGCTGGCGATGTCTTTCAGATTTTGATTTCAAATCGAATCACACAAAAAGCTTCCGTTGATTCTCTGAGCTACTATAGGGTTTTGAGGGCAAAGAATCCTTCTCCATATATGTATCTATTGGAGTTTGAGGATTATGCCATAGCTGGAAGCTCCCCTGAGGTGATGATTAAACTTGATAGTGACTCTATTACTATTCGTCCGATTGCAGGGACGAGAAAACGAGGCAAAACACATGATAGGGATAAAGAGTTAGAAAATGAGATGCTCTCTGACCCAAAAGAGAGAGCTGAGCATATTATGCTTGTTGACCTCGCCAGAAACGACATAGGTAGGGTTAGCAAGACTGGCACAGTCGTTGTTGAGGACTTGATGAGGGTCGAAAAATACTCACATGTTATGCATATGGTTAGTGATGTCTCGGGCGTATTGGATAGCGAAAAAGATATGTTTGATCTATTTATGGCAACTTTTACTGCCGGCACGATGACAGGTGCTCCAAAAATCAAAGCCATGGAGCTAATCGCCAAATTTGAAGGTGTCAAGCGGGGCTTTTATAGCGGAAGTGTTGGGTATTTTGGATTTGATGGAAATATGGATTTTGCAATAGCCATTCGGACTACATTGATAAAAGAAGATAGATTGATATTTCAGGCTGGTGCTGGTGTTGTGGCTGATAGCGATCCTGATTTGGAGGCGCTTGAAGTGAGAAATAAACTGGCAGCCAACAAGGCTAGTTTTGACGATTTGGTCAATATAAAGTAATCTAGCTTGAAGCTTTTTGCAGTCATAGGTAATCCAATATCGCACTCTCGTTCTCCGCTCATACATAATAGTGCATTCAAACTATTGCGGCTTCATAATTACTGCTATACAAGGGTTTTGCTTCAGGATGAAAAAGAGCTAAAACACACAATCATAAGACTTGGTTTGAGCGGAGCAAATGTAACTGTGCCATTCAAAGAAGAGGCTTTTCGGATTTGTGATGAGGTCGATGATTTTGCTGCCAGGACGGGAGCGGTCAATACAATAATTGTAAAAGATGGCAAATTGTACGGCAAGAATACAGATGGACCTGGGTTTTTTATAAGTCTTAGCAATTTTAGAAAAGTAAAATCAGCTGTGATTCTTGGCGCCGGAGGGACGGCTAGGGCTGTTAGTGAAGTATTGAGGCTAAACGGTATTGAGGTCACGATTCTCAATCGCTCAAAGGAGAGGTTGGAATTTTTCAGAAACAGTGGATTTGATTGTTCGACATTTGACGATTACACCCCAAGAGATGTTGATGTTGTAATAAATACGACAAGCGCAGGGCTGACGGATACACTTTTGCCATGTGACGAAAAGCTGTTTGGGCGCATACTATCTCATTCTGCGGTCGGAATTGATGTGATATACGGAAAACAAACAGGATTCTTGAAAAAATATGAAGATGCTGGTAAGCCTTGCATAGATGGAAGTGGCATGCTTATGTGGCAGGCGTATTTGGCATTTATAGAGTTTTATGGCAAAGAGTTTGACAATTTGGATGTAATTTCGGAGATGGAGAGAAGTTTTTCTCTTTAAAAAAGGCATAAAAAAAGGCAGAGTCGAAACCCTGCCTTTAAGTGAGAAAACTAAAATTATTTAGTTGTGTTAGCTTCAGTAGCGTTAGCTTCAGTTTTGTTAGCTTCAGTAGCGTTAACTTCAGTTTTGTTAGCTTCAGTTACATTAGTTTCGTTAGCTTCTTTTTTAGCACCTGAACAACCTGTGAATGCAAGACCAGCTATTACTAGCGCGCTTAGTAGAACTTTTTTCATACTTTTTTCCTTATTTTAAATTTAATGATAGCACCTTTTTTGAATCTAGGTGTTTTGATGACTTTCACGACAAAAAGTCGAAAAGTCAAAGCCTCCTAATGACGACCAAAACATTGAGCTCTAGAGTCTTCAAGAAAAACCTGCCTGACTCAAAAACTGCACTGCCAAATCAAAGTCGGGATTATAGCAGAAAACAACTTTAAAGTCTACTTAAATTTTTATATATTTTTGAAATATTTTCAATAAATATAAAAATAATCTTTTACACACCTTGTTTTGTGGTAGGTTTCACGCCAAATTTTGCTAATTTTTGCTATATTTACCCTTTAAAACAACAGTATGAATTAGGAAAAATCAATGATACTTTTGACCCCTGGACCAACGGCGGTACCTGAAAATGTTAGAATGGCTATGTCTGGAGAGACTATACATCATAGAACAAAAGAGTTTGAGAAAATCTTTGGAGAGACTAGAGAGTTGCTAATCAAACTGTTCAACATGCCTGAGGCGCTTATGCTTGCAAGTACGGGCACGGGAGCGATGGAAGCATGCATGCTAAATCTAACTCACAAAAAAGCACTATGTGTTAATGGTGGCAAATTTGGTGAGAGATTTGGAAAAATTGCAAAGGCGTATGGCAAGCCGTATACTGAAATAACAGTAGAGTGGGGCGAAAGCGTTGCGGTAGAAGCGGTTATGGAGATCGTCAAAAATGATAGTGAAATAGATGCATTTTTTGTCCAGATTTCAGAATCTTCTACAGGTGTACGACATCCGATAGAGCTAATAGCAAGCGAAATCAAAAAAATCAGACCAGAGATTATGTTGTGTGTGACGGTATTACGGCTGTAGGTGTCGAACCGATAGATACTGCGAACATTGATGCACTTATCACTGGTAGCCAAAAAGCATTGATGCTCCCACCAGCGATGGCGATGATAGGACTAAGCAACGCAGCTGTTGCAAAAATAGAAGCGAAACCAGCAGGGTTTTATTTTAACCTAGCAACTGAGCTCAAAAATCAAAGAAAAAACACGACAGCTTGGACTGCGCCAACGACAATCACACAAGGACTGCACAAAGTCTTGACTGATATGTTTGAATATGGTATAGATAAAAAATATGCAGATGTAAAAACGATGGCAACGGCGACAAGAAGTGCGCTTGATGCGATTGGGCTCAAACAATTTCCAAAAAATCCAGCGCTTTCAATGAGTACATATAGTTTTGATGGCGCAAATAATCTACGAAAAATTTTGCAAAACGAGTTCAAGGTCAATATTGCTGGCGGACAAGATGCGCTAAATGACAAGATTTTTAGGATCAACCATATGGGATATGTTGAGTTCTACCATGCTGCTTGGGCTGTCGAAGCAATAGAAATTGCTCTTGAGAAAGTTGGAGCCCGCACATTCGACGGAACGGCGTCAAAGAGCTTTGGAAGGTCAGCTTTTCTGTCATGCTAGGTGAACACGAAATACCAGCTGGTTCCAATATATACTTTGGCAAAAGCGCGAAGCTCAAGCGACAGTTTGAGACTTTGGCATGCGAAACGCTTAGCAACAATGGATTTGAAGAGATTGTAACTCCATATTTTACATTTGATAACCAAGCCTCTAGCGTATCAAATAGAGAAAATAGCAATGCAATAAAAATCTCAGATAGAGAAAATAACAATTTATACTTGAGAGCTGATAGCTCTATAGATGTTGTTAGACTTATCACAAAACGACTCGGCAGAAGTACAAAACACAAAAAATGGTTCTATATACAACCAGTATTTCACTATCCGTCGACTGAGGTGAACCAAATAGGCGCTGAGTTTATGGATTGTGATGACGATACAGGTGTGATCAGCTTGGCGGTTAGCATTTTGGCGGGAGCGAAACTGAAATACACACTTCAAATTTCAAACTCCAATATACCAAATATCGCTGCTAGCGAATCAGGGCTAGATTTTGAGTTATTCAAAAACAAAAATATAGCCAAACTCAAGTCGGCAAATATTGACTGGCTAAATGCTCTTGTGGAGCTTGAGTCAATAGATGATGTAGAAAAAGCGTTGCCGAAAATGCCAAATAGCCTAAAAATTGAGCTTGAAAAACTACTCAACTGTGCTAAAGTTTTGAATGATAAAAACAGCAAGATAGACCCTCTGTATGTATCTGGAACGGCATATTATACGGGGCTATTTTTTAGAATCTTTGATGCAAATGAGATATTTGTAAAAGGTGGAGCATACAAGGCAAACGACAAAGATAGCTTTGGCTTTTCAATATACACTGACACAGTTATAAAACAACTTGAAACGGAGAATAGATGACACACAAAAAAGCTGACCTCATTGTAGGATTACAGTGGGGCGATGAGGGCAAAGGCAAGATAGTGGATATGTTAGCCCAAGATTATGACTTCGTCGTAAGATACCAAGGTGGGCACAATGCAGGACACACGATAGTGCTTGATGGCAAGAAGATAGCGTTGCATCTAATACCATCTGGTGTGCTAAATCCAAAAGCAAAAAACATCATAGGTAACGGCGTTGTCGTATCTGTTCCAGACCTTATAAAAGAGATGAAACAGTTTGATGGTTTGGTTGGTAGACTCTTTATTAGTGAGAGAGCGCACCTGATACTGCCTTACCACTCACAAATAGACAAGGCGAAAGAGCTCTTGAGAGGTGAAAATGCTATAGGTACGACTGGTAGAGGGATTGGACCTTGTTATGCTGACAAGATAGCTAGAAGCGGTTTTGTGGTTGGAGAGCTCAGAGATTCTGAGAAATTGGCAACCAAAATCGCTGGATATATCAAAGAAAATGAAAAACTACTAGAAGCACTCGGAATCGAGACTGCGCAATTTGCAAATATCAAAGCAGAGCTAGAAGAGTACAAAGCTGTGCTAGAGCCGTTTATTGCCAATACGACACAAATGGTATGGCAAGCAATCGAAGAGGGCAAAAAAGTGCTCCTAGAGGGCGCGCAGGGCACATTGCTCGATATAGACCACGGTACATATCCGTTTGTCACAAGTTCTAATACAATTTCAGCTGGCGCATGCACAGGTGTGGGACTATCTCCAAAAACAATCGGCGAAGTCATAGGTATTGCAAAAGCGTATGCTACGAGAGTCGGAAACGGTGTGTTCCCTAGTGAAGATTTGGGTGAGACAGGCGATAGGCTGAGGATTGCTGGGGCTGAGTTTGGCACTACTACAGGCAGACCGAGAAGATGTGGTTGGTTCGATGCTGTAGCTATGAGATTTGCTTGCACGCTCAATGGTGTCGACAAAATATCGTTGATGAAGCTAGATGTTTTGGATGGATTTGACAAAATCAAAGTCTGCGTCGCATACGAGATAGATGGC
>CAZNYV010000003.1:51125-54567 GCA_964577355.1 uncultured Campylobacteraceae bacterium | reverse complement strand
CTCTAGGCGATAGTTTGCGTCCTGGTTGTCTAGCTGACGCCTCAGATGCCGCTCAGCTAAATGAGCTAAAAATTTTGGGCGAACTCACTCTTCGTGCATGGGAGAGAGATGTACAGGTGATGATAGAAGGTCCAGGACATGTCCCGCTCAATCAAGTCGAGAGAAATATGAAGATAGAGCGCGAATACTGCCACGATGCACCATTTTATATACTTGGCCCACTAGTTACAGACATCGCCGCTGGATACGACCATATAGCCTCGGCAATCGGCGCGGCAGTTGGTGGATGGCACGGAGCTTCGATGCTTTGTTATGTCACACCAAAAGAACATCTAGGTTTGCCAAACACACAAGATGTACGAGATGGTATCATCGCCTACAAAATAGCAGCACACGCCGCCGACATAGCTAGAGGACGCAAGAATGCTAGAGTCAGGGATGATGCGATGAGTGACGCTAGGTATAAATTTGACTGGAACAAGCAGTTTGAGCTAGCCCTTGACCCAGATAAGGCAAAAGAGTTCCATGATGAAACACTCCCTGGCGAGGGGTTCAAAGAGGCTGAATTTTGCTCTATGTGTGGTCCGAAGTTTTGTGCTTACAAAATCACCCAAGAAGCTTTTGGTAGCGGTCACTTCGATGGTTCTAAATTCTCTGAAGAGTGTATTCCTCAGGATAATACCGACTCAAAATAGCCTCCAAGCCTAGTCAAAAGCTAGGCTGCTACATACGACTCTTCTACAGTCTACACTCCGTTTTGACTCTCTCCACAGCTCTGAGATAGTGCTCTGGATTAAAATTCATCTCTTTTAGAAACTCGCTCATCTCTGTTACTTTTTCATCATCAATACCAGATGGTATCGAAGGTATGGTATTAAAAATCACAAATAGCGCAAAAGCCTCTTGTTTCAACTCATCGTTCGCATTTGCTATATCATTTGAGTAGTGGAGCATATTTACTATTGTATCGTCTAGCCCCCACTTGGTGAGAATATTTGCTGTAGTATCTTCGCTTGTGGTTCCAAAAATCTCAATTTCTGCAAACATAGGGGTTGATGTTGTCTGTATAAGCTCTTGAAATCTGCCTCTTACTCCCGATTTTTCCACCTCTTCGGCTATGACCAATTGCCCCAGATTTGCCAAAAGTGCCGCCGTAGCTACGACACCAGTCTTTGCAACTGAAACCTTTGGATACCAATAGGTTGCCAAATTTGCTCGCATACAAGCTATAGCATAGAAATCCCTCTCTGTCATCATATATGGAGCGAGATTCATCCTGACACAACGCTCGACTTCACTTTGTATCACCATGCCAACTATTTGGTCTTTGCCCATAAGAGAGACTGCATGATGAATAGAAGTAACCAATCCTTTGAGACCAGAAAATGGGGAGTTTGCGATTTTGAGGATTTTTGCTGACACCATTGGGTCTTTCGAAACTATGTCCGCAATATCTTTGAGTGAAACATCTGGATTCGACTTGATTCTATTTATCTCAAAAGCAGCACTAGATAGCGGTTGAAACTCTCCAATCCTGCTCAAAAGCTTGCTATTATTGACTTTGATACTTTTTTCTTCATAGTAAGCTTTGGCAATATTGACCAATCTTTTGAACAGCAAATCTTCACTCAAAACTTCATTTAAAAAGAATTCCACGCCTGCTTTTTGAAATTTTGCTTTTATTTTCTCATCTATCTTGCCATGACTCACTGCAAGCACTGGAATATTATAGTTTTCCATCACTCCAGCCACTTTTTTGTCTATATTCATATCATTAAACTTGGTATTAATGATTAGAATGTGCCCAAAGCCTTTGTCCAGCAATGCCTGTGCCATCTCCCATGAATACGCCATAGAGATATTTGGCAAACAATCCATAGCTACACATGTCACTTGAGCACTGCGAGACTTATCATCATCGAGATAGATTAGTTTTAGGGCTGACATAATCTCTTTTGGCGTCCTGCTGACTATAACCGAGGACTTGACCATACTCAGAGTGTAAACATCTATTGGTTCGAAATCAAACTTGTCTTCTTGAGCCAGCTCTGACCACTCTTTTACACTATCAGTTATATGCAACAACCAATCTACGATTTCATGCTTGATTGGCGGTTTTTTTTGCCTTAGAATTGAGAGTATCTCTTCGACTACTTTTGCAGTCATAAAAATACTCTTGATTCTTAGATGATAGCAAAGTGCTTTTAGACTATGAAAATGTCTGAAAAGCTCTCCTACGCTTTGAGCATACCTATCAGGCATCTGCAACTCAAGAATCTTACTCTCCATGATGACCGATAGTCTCTGAAGCGTATCTTTTAGCTCATCCGATGCAACCAAATCGTTTCGTATCATCTTTGCCTCATCATAAGAATATTTAATTTTTGTCGCAAATCCTACAAAAAGCAAGCTTTGAATAAGTTTTATATAAAATACAATTAGACCTCTTTCACAACTCAATTTGGTTTTTGCTTTAGTAGATATTTATATAGACTAGGAAGATTTGCGAAGTAATAGCTAGCTATTGCAAGCAAATATGACAAAGTATAGATGAATATCTGCAAAGCCCTCTGGGTTAGGCTAAATGTGCGATATTCTTTGATAAAATTTATTCGCTTATCTACGGATAGGCTCATAAATTTTACCTTCAGATCTCATCCCATTTAGCTCTAACAAAAACTCAAACTGAGTTATGAAAGAAGTCTATTCAAATACAAGGAGTTTTTTTGAGAAATATTTTTTGGTTACTGCTTATCCCTTTCTATCTTTTCGGTCTCAATATTGACTTTGAGTCGTTTTCTGCAGATTTTTCACAAACTGTTACAAACGAACACAATAAAAAAATCACCTATTCTGGATCACTAAGTGTCAAAAAACCAGACAAGGCACTGTGGAACTACAAAAAGCCTGTCAAAAAAGAGCTATATATCAATGAAAGTCAAATCATAGTTTATGAGCCTGAGCTGATGCAAGCAGTCTATATGCACAAAAAATCAATGCCAAGTATAAATGAGATGCTAAAAAGTGCGGTTGATTTGGGTGGTGGAAAGTACAAAACACGCAGTGCTGACAAAGATATTACATTTGAACTTACTGGGTCTTTACCGAAAAATATCAGCTATATAGACGATATGGGAAATAGTGTCAAAATTGTCTTTTCAAACCAGAAAAAAAACCCTCCGCTAACAAATGCCAATTTTGAATTCAACGCTCCAAGCGGAATCGACATAATCAGACGATGAAAATCTTAGACTTCAGACTAACACCCGTCAAAACAGAACTCAAAAAACCATTCGTCACAAATATTCGAAGAGTTGAAGCTATCGAAGCTGTTTTGTTGACACTGATATGTGATGATTATAGTATTGGATTTGGTGAGGCACCACCAACTGTAGCCATCACAGGCGAGGATGTCAGCTCCATAAAAGAAGATATTTCAGAC
>CAZNYV010000003.1:0-51115 GCA_964577355.1 uncultured Campylobacteraceae bacterium | reverse complement strand
TTTTGTATAAAGATCAAGGAAGGAGCCTTCCAAAAAATATTGCCAGCGCTGTATGGTATTGATTTGACAAATGATGAAATATTTGAAGCCCTAAATGCCAGCGCTCAGCATAGTACCTCAGCAAAAGCCTGCGTGGATATGGCGATCTATGACCTGCTAGCAAAAGCCACAAAACAACCACTATATGAATACCTTGGTGGCAAGACAAAACACCTTCGCACCAATCTCACAATCAGTCTGGGCGAGCACAACACAATGCTCAAAGATGCCATCGAGGCAGACAAAGATGGGTTTGGAATACTAAAAGTCAAGCTTGGCAAAGATATTGACGAGAGCATAAGAATAATCAAAAGCATAAGACACACCTTGCCAAATAGCATTATCAGAGTGGATGCAAATCAGGCTTGGAGCGCAAAAAGTGCACTAAAAATTATCGACAATATCGCTGATTGCAATATTGAACTTGTGGAACAACCAGTTCTGGCAAATGATTTGGAAGGGCTAAAAGAAATCACTGCCAACTCTCAAATTCCGATACTGGCTGATGAGTCCGTTTTTGGCATTGAAGATGTAAAAAGAGTGTTGGACAACAAAATGGCCGACTACATAAATATCAAATTGATGAAAAGCGGTGGCATCTATAACGCAGCAAAAATTGTAAAAATAGCCAAAGAGCATAATGCAAAAATAATGATGGGTTCGATGCTGGAAAGTGTTGTCAGTGTGAGTGCAGCTGTTCATTTTGCAATGTGTGATGAGAGTATATGTTTTTATGATTTGGATGGACCGCTACTAGCCAAACCTTCGTCTTTGCCTCATTCAATGATATTTGAGAAAGACATCATAAGCCTCAAAGAAGCTTATGGACTAGGAATTGGCTAATCAGAGGCTAATCAACTAGCCTCTTTTGAGTGCTAACGCTTTTTGAATCATTTGGTCTGAAGTTGTGACGCATTTTGAGTTGGCATCAAAAGCTCTCTGTGTCACGATAAGCTCAGTCATCGCATCCGAGAGTGAGACATTGCTCGTTTCCAACATATTTGATTGCACCTCAACACCAGGCATATAAACACCTTTTGAGTCTTTGTACAACATAACCTGTCCACTATTGGCAGATTCACTATATAAATTGTCGCCCTCTTTTGATAACCCTTGCTGATTGCTAAACTGAAATATAGGAATCTGACCTATAACACTATTGAGTCCGTTGCTAAACTTCGCCGTTATATTGCCGTTTGTATCGACTTGATACTGCTGAAGCTCGCCTGGCGGAATCGCTGGAACTGCCACCTTACTGACATAATCAACCGTGACAGTATATTGACCAGCTGGGGCGTATGAGTTTTGCATAATAGGATTGCCACTAGCATCTAGTATTGCCG
This sequence comes from uncultured Campylobacteraceae bacterium, assembly GCA_964577355.1. GTDB lineage: Bacteria > Campylobacterota > Campylobacteria > Campylobacterales > UBA6016 > CAZNYV01. The sequence continues at coordinate 49,733 of CAZNYV010000003.1, read as the reverse complement.
TGCCATCGCTATTTGTGGCTGGAGTTGGTATCTTGCCATCCCAAACATATGTGTGTTGTCCTTTACCTTGACTAGCGAGGTCAACAGTCTTCACTTCCACACCTGCCGAGTTCTTGATATGCATTGTAGGCACTGTATCTGCAGTCAGATAGTAAGAGATATTAACAGGGTCAACCACTGTACTACCAGTACCCGTTGAAGAGTTTTGCAGAGTATACTCTATCGGCGATGTTGTCGAAGTCACCGCAGGAATGCCAGGAACACCAGGATTTGTCATAGTTGTTGGTATCTGAATTGGAGCTTGTTTTTTTGGGTCGCTTATGCCTATATTTGCAATACCAGCAGCAATAGTAGCATTTAGATTTTTGTCAATAACCATAGTTGGGTTCACCTGACCCAATACTTTGTAGCCATTTGAATCTACAAGATAGCCATTAGCATCAACATTAAACTCGCCATTTCTAGTGTAGTATCTCTTGTCCTCTGGTCCTTGCACACCAAAATAACCTCTACCAGCCAATGCTAGGTCAAAAGTATTGTCTGTACTCATCAAACTGCCCTGTGCAGTTGAGACCGTAGTAGCTTGTTGTGTAGCCCCTAGCCCAACATCACCAAAACCAGCCATCGCAGCTGTATTGGCATTTTGAGACAACAACGATGCAAACTCTGGCGTAGAAGACCTAAAACCAACCGTATCAACATTGGCAATATTATTACCCCATGTATCAAGACTGAATTGCATAGTCTTCATTCCACCAACAGCTGTATAAAACGATGTATTCACAGTGTTTTCCTAGTAATCTGAAAGCTCTTGTATTTGAGCCATAGTGTAATAGCTAGAACCTACTTTTAGTTGCGGATCGCCACTAGATGTAAATTTGACCGAATCCACAGGAAGCTTTCCTGGAGTTGTTTGTACAGGATTGCCACTTGCGTCGTAGTAGTTTATAGTTACTTTGTAGTTTCCTGATGCTTGTCTTTGCCCTTGAGCATTCGTACCGTCCCAAGTAACAGTCTGCACGCTTGCCGGTTGATTGCCAAGACTCATAGTTGACACGACTGCACCTGTTCCGTCTTTGACAACAACGGTCGTGCCAGTGGCTGCCTGAGGCAAATAAAAGTCGAACTTGCTACTTTGACCATCTGACAAGTTGATAGAGCCGTCGCCAATAGTTGCCATCTTGCCGATAGCTGATGTCATCGTGTACCCAGCAGAGGCTTGGAATGATTTGGTCATCGAGTCCATAGCTGCTTTTGTCGCATTTTGCGCTTCCAATGTGGAGAGCTGTGATGTTTGCGTAAGCATCTTGTCTGTATCCATCGGTGATGTCGGGTCTTGGTGTTCAAGCTCAACAAGCAAAAGCTTCAAAAAGTCTTGAGACTGAAGTTGGCTTGTTGTGCCAGTCGTTGTATTTGCAGACGAGGCAACTGTTGTCGATGTATTTGTTACTGCACTTGACACTTTCTATCCTTTTGATTCAAATTTATAATTTTATATTGTAAAGCAAATTTCATACCTAAGCATACTGAGGAACTACAACTTCAACACTTGTCATGCTAGCTACTGAATCTATTGCTTCTTTGTATTTTTTTGTCGCCTGTTCTTGGTGCTGGTATTGTCTTTGTTGTCCGTTTTGGTCTTTGAAATTAAAATTCATTGTCATCTCTGTAAAGCCAATATTCATCAGATTTTGTCTGAAATCACTAGCATTATTCATAAACATCTTGAGAGCTTCGTCGCTCGAATTGATATTGATGATGAGGTTTTGACCTCTTGTTATCATCGTAACATCGACTGGCGCCATATTTTCAGGGCGAAGCTCCATAGAAACCTTCATAATTGGCGGTTTGTATTCATCAATCTTGTCTTTTAGGTCTTCGGCAAAATTTTTCAATACCGCTGGCGCATCTTTGATTTTTTGAGCTATCGTATCCTCTATGCTACTCGTATTGGCTAGCATAGAGGTAGCTTTTGCGTGAGCCGCCGCCGCGTCTTCATTCTTGGACTCATTTTTATTTTCGCCACTATTTTTCTTCTCGAGAGAGTCATCTTTTTTGACTTTGACATCACCTAGATTGGTTAGCAAATCTTGAAGACTTGTGGACTTATCTTCTGTTTTCTTGTTAGACGCTGCCGATTTATCGTCGCTCTTTGTAGTTGGAAGAGATATATCTTTTACGCTTACTCTTTGAGACAAAAGCTCTCCGCCATCTTTCTTGGTATCGACTTGTTCTTTTTTATCATCGACAAGTTTTTTCTCATCAGCTTTTAGTGGCTTTGTCTCACTCTCTTTTTTGACATCCAATGGCTCTTTTATCTCTTTTTTGGGTGCGACACTCTCTTTTGGAGCCTGTGTCTCAAGCTCTGCTTTGTCGGATTTATCTTTTTTTGCTTGGGCTCTATGGCTTTCTAATTCATCCGCACCTGTTTTTTGATTTTTTTGCGCTTGCTCATCATCTATGACTTTTTGTTTTGGAGCTTCATTTTTTGTCTCTTTTTTTGCATGCAAATCTTCTTTTGGCACAATTTGCTTAGTATCTGCATCGTGTTGCTGTGTGTTTTGGGCTTGTTGGTTTTGGCTTTTTATTCTATGCTCATCACTGACAGTTTTTTTGGTATCAGACTCTTTTTGAGCTGTGGCAACTGGCTGGCTGGCTACTTGCTGTTTTTCATCTTTTTTATCATTTAGTTTTTTTGCTTTTTTGCTACCCGAGCCATCTTTGCTGGCATCTTCTTCGTGTAGTTGCTCTACTTTTATATTGCCTTTGATGCCACTGTTGTCCATTTTTTCTAGCAAATTTGATAGTTTTTTGTCACTTTTTGTAGATGACCTCAACTCTTGATTTGTTTTTTCAGTCGCCAATTCGTTTGACATTTTGCTCAATGCCAACGCATGTCGAAAAACCATTTCATTTTGGTGCTCATCAGTAGTCTCATTCGTCTTTGCACTTTTTTTAGCGTCATTTTGAGTTGTTTGCTGAGTGCCTTTTGCGTCTTGTTTGATATTTACAATCATTGGCTTGACACTATCCTTGCCATCTTTTAGCCCTTTTTCCAAGGCTTTTTTGAGCTTTTCTTCAAATGCTTTATCATCAAAGCCAGCCTTCATCAAGGCCGCAAGACCTGACAACTTGCCGGTTTTTTTGTCTACCACTTTCGCTACTATAGAGCTAAGTTCTGCGCTCATTTTCTCGCCTTTGTTTTTACATTACATAGTCAAAAGCAAAATCAGTTCCAAGGCACTCTTAAGTCAAAAAAGGTAAAAATTGATTTACTTTAAATAATGGTAAAAATTGAAAACTAAAATTTATCTCACTCTATATATTAGCTCTCTTGTTGCCATATCAGCCATTATGAGCTACGAACCTCTAATGCTCGTGCTCGCCGTACTGCTTGTCATATCTGGCAAAACAGCACTCTCACTTGCACGCAAATCATTTGTCTTGGTTGCGCTATTCTCGCTATTTATCACTATAAGCTACTCTCTCACTCTCTATTGGCAAAATCAGCCTTTTTGGCACTACTTTGTGAGTGTCAATTTGCGCTCGTTTGATATGATATTTTTGACACTCCTATTTACCTCCAGAGTCAACATCTACGAAGCGCTTTCATTTTCAAAAGATTTGAGCTTTTTACTGATTTTGAGCGTCTCCAAGATTATGACGATGCAACGAGCATATAGTGACTATACAGATGCTCTAAAATCACGCACACTCAGAAAGCCGACAAGGCATCAGATATATGAGTATTTGGGTTCTGCAATTGCTGGCTTTTTGGATAAAAATATCAGGGAAAGCAAGGAGAATTTCGAAGCGATGAAATCGAGAGGCTTCTATGTTTAGAGCTGAGAATATCACCATAAAAAGAGATGGCAATACTATCTTTGAAAACCTAAACCTAAGCATCAGCGCTGGTGAGAAAGTGGTGTTATTGGGTGTCAACGGAAGTGGGAAAAGTACGCTGCTAAAACTACTCAACGGATTAGTATTTCCCGATAGTGGCGAGCTGTTTTTTGAAGGGAATCCTATCACCAAAAGCATACTAAAAGACAGGCAAAAGAATGAATATTTCCGCAAGAGTGTCGGGCTTGTCTTTCAGAATATCGATGCGATGCTCTTTAACCCAACTGTATATGATGAAATAGCATTTGGCCCTAGGCAACTCGGGTTTGACGATATTGATGCAAGAGTACGAAACTACGCTGAGCTATTTGGGCTCACCCCGTATCTACAAAGTATACCGTTCAAACTCAGCGGAGGACAAAAGCAAAAAGTAGCCCTAGCCTGCGCGATGTCTATCTCTCCAAAGGTACTGCTTCTCGACGAGCCAACGAGCGCACTTGACCCAGCCAGTACGGCTAGATTTTTGGATATTACTGCTTCACTAAATATCACAACTATCACAGCGACCCACAATCTAACCATCGCACCGCGACTTGGTGAGCGCGTTATCATTTTGGACGAAAAAGGTAAAATAATATTTGACGGCAAAAGTGAACACGCTTATCAAATTGAGCTGCTAACACGAGCTGGATTGATAATCTAAAAACTAAAACAAGGACAACCAATGTGCAAAGATTGCGGATGCTCTATAACTACAAACAACCACCAACACGAACATATCCATGTAGATGAGTTCGGCAGAGAGTACACTCATGTCCACAACCACGAGCACGAGCACAGCGAGCATGCACACAATGGGGGGCATCATCATCACGAACATGAAAATGAGCATCACCACGACAATCTGCACGCAAATCCACAGCTAAACGACAAAAAAACCATATCTGTCATAACAAAAATCCTCAGCGTCAATGACGAACAAGCCACCAAAAACCGTGAACACTTCGATGAACACGGCGTGCTGGCTATCAATCTGATGAGCTCCCCAGGGAGTGGCAAAACAGCGCTCCTAGAAAAAATTATTGAGTTCGACGGTGAAAAAATCGGGGTAATCGAGGGTGACCTAGAGACAAACAGAGATGCAGACAGGATAAGGGCAAAAGGTGCTAGAGCATATCAAATCACGACTGGCACGGCATGTCATCTCGATGCGCACATGGTTCACAACGGAATTCACCATCTAGGACTTGACGGTCTTGACATCGTTTTTGTAGAAAATGTAGGCAACCTCGTATGCCCTGCTAGCTACGATGTCGGTACACATATCAATTTTGTCCTGCTCTCAGTCCCAGAGGGCGCAGACAAGGTAGAGAAATATCCTGTGATGTTCCGCTCGGCTGACTTGCTCCTCATCACCAAATGTGACCTTTTGCCTCATTTTGATTTTGATGTCAAAGAGGTCAAAGAGATGGCAAGGAAGCTAAATCCAAAAGTAGATATTTTGGAAGTCAGCACAAAAGACGATGAGTCGATCAAAAAAGTGTTGCACTATATAGAGATGAAAAAAAGTATGAGGAACTAGGCTTCAAAGCTTGGAGTTTTTGGATTGCTTACTCGGCTTGTCCTCGTACCTGCGGGACCCTCGTTCGCAAACACAAAAACCGCTTTGTAACCTAAAAAACTAAAAAAGCGAGAACAAACATGTGCCTATCAATTCCATCAAAAGTAATAGAACTAAAACCAGATAACATCGCCGTAGTTGATACCATGGGTGTCGAGAGAGAAGTGAGCCTAGATTTGCTTGCCGATGAAGCAATAAAAGTCGGTGATTTTGTGCTAATCCACATAGGTTTTGCCATCAACAAAATCGACGAAGAGGACGCGTTAGCGAGCATTGCAGTCTTCAAAGAGATATTAGACAAGATGGATGAAAACGAGCGAATGGAAGCGATAAATGGCTGAAAAACTCGAACTAAAAGCACTCTACGAAGAGTTTCGGGACGCAAAAACCCTGAAAGCTCTAGCCGAAGAAATCAAAAACGAGGCAAAAAAACTAACCGAGAAGCTCTATATCATGGAGGTTTGCGGCGGTCATACTCATGTCATCATGCGATATGGACTAAATCAGCTCTTGCCTGAGAATATCGAGTTTTTGCACGGTCCTGGGTGTCCTGTTTGTATCATGCCAAAAGAGCGAATCGACAAGGCGATATATTTTGCCGAACAGCCAAATGTGATTTTGGTCACTCTGGGCGACATGATAAAAGTCCCAGGGAGCAAAAAATCCCTCTCTCAGACTAGAGCAGACGGTGCAGATGTGCGGTTCGTCTATTCTCCGATGGATGCACTCAAAATCGCAAAAGAAAACCCAGACAAGACAGTGGTGTTTTTTGCGATAGGATTTGAGACGACTACGCCGATGACCCCTGCTCTCATCGAGCGAACTATCAAGGAAGGCATCAAAAACCTGCTCTTTAGCGTCAATCATGTCACCGTCCCAGAGCCGATGATGGCTATCATGGATGACCCAGAAACAAGAGTGCGGGCATTTCTAGCCCCAGCCCATGTGAGCGTCATCACGGGGTCGAAGATTTATGACCATATCGCCACCAAATGCAAAACGCCGATAGTCGTCGGCGGGTTTGAGCCGCTAGATGTGATGAGCGCTATATTATCCATAGTCAGGCAAGCTGTAAATGGCGAGGCAAAAGTCGAGATAGAATACTCACGAAGTGTCAGCCATGACGGAAATACAAAAGCCCAAGAGCTTATTTCAAAATACCTATGCGTCGAAGAGAGCTTCAACTGGCGAGGTATAGGTCACATACCAAAAAGCTCTCTAGTGCTACGAAGCGAATACGACTACCTGTCAGCTGAGAAGCGATTTGACGGGTTCGACAACTCTCACAAAGAGGACAACAAAGCGTGCCGCTGCGGTGACATCCTAAAAGGCAAAGCCAAGCCATTTGACTGCAAAGTATTTGACAATCCATGCTCTCCGTCAAATCCTCTAGGCTCGTGTATGGTCAGCTCTGAGGGTGCTTGTGCGGCGTATTTCAAGTATGGAAGATTATTGTAATAGGTCTATCAGATGAAGTACAGACTAAAAAAGTTTATCACTAATCTCAAAACCAAACTCACCGAAAAAGTAACTGACCATAGAATCGACAAATTGAAATCTGGAAAAACGAAAACCACACCGATGGAAGATGTTTTCGCAAAAGCTAATATCAAATTATGAAACTATTTTACGAGTTCTCTGATTTTGATTTGGATATGAAAATCCCAGACGAATTCAAAAAATACTTCTCCGAATCATGGGGCAAGGTCAAAACCTCAAACTACTGCGGAGCTATGAAAATCGGCGACGAGGTTATCGCCATACTCCCAAAAATAGACAAAGCAAATCAAAACGAAAATATCCGCTACCTAATCTATATGATTTCGTATGTAAACGATATAAAAATGGATGAAACTGATAGCTTAACAGGCACAGAGCAAAGTCCACTTATAGAGTTTTTGATTTCTATTTTTTGCAGAGATTTGCTTTTTGAGGTCGAACGAGGGCTTTATCGTGAATACATCTCTCGTCAAGAAAATATCCGAACGCTAAAGGGCAGGTATTTGGCTGGGCTTGATGCTAGGCATAATTTCTTTCACGACAAAATCTACTGCGAGTTTGACGAATTTAGCCCTGATAATACACTAAACGCACTATTTGCCCATACGGTCAGGCTTTGCAGACAGCTAACGACTAGCGATGAAAACCGCAAAATGCTATCAGCACTATCGCTGATGTTCGACGAAGTGGAAAGTACTTATCAGAACAAACCATTTGTATTTGGTAGGTTAAATGAGAGATTCAAAAAGCCATACTCTCTAGCCATGCTGATACTGAACAATCTAAGCGTGGATTTTAGCTCTAGCGGCAAAAATGAGTGGGCTTTTATGTTTGATATGAATCTGCTTTTTGAAAAATTCGTTGCCAAAATATTAACAGAAGCTTTGCCAGAATACGAAGTATCAGAGCAAGAAAAAAGCAGATTTGGAGAAAAAAACTCCAAACCAGACATCGTTGTGCGAAAAGATGGCAAGGTCTTCTGCATAATAGATACAAAATACAAAAAAGTAGACAAAAATAGTGATATTTCGCCTTGTGACACATATCAAGTGTTTGCATATGCAAATATTGCTGATTTTGGAGACAATACAAAACAAGTTATGCTTTTGTATCCAAAACATTTGGAAGAGTTGGATAGAGCTATTGAACTACCAAGTGAAGTGACAATGAAAATTAAAAGTGTTGAACTACAAATAGAAAGCAACAGCTTTAACATTTATGTTGAAAATTTAAAAAATAATATAGCAAGGATTGTAAATGGCTAGGGATTTGACAAAATACAACTTCAATGGACAAAAAAATCTATCAAAACGAAATTTTGTCTATGAAGTAATCAAAAAATACATTAGTGACTATTCTGCCAATTTAAATGATTTAAAATTATTTTTTAATCAAACTCACAATGGCTTTCCAGTTTGTTTATCAAAAAGTGAATATGATGAATATGTTGCTAGAACAAAAACTGGTTTGCAAAGGTATTTTAAAACACCTCTAATAGCCAATACTAATGAAGAAGTATATATCTGCAATCAATGGGGCGATAACTTTGGAGAGTTTATTTTAAAAATTCTTTCCTTGCACTATGTTTTTGAAGAGCTACAAGTACGCAAGGACGAGGTAACAGTAGATGATGAGATAGAAATAGATAATCCAAAAAATATAATCCTATACGGCCCTCCAGGTGTTGGTAAAACATACTCGTATAAAAAACTTATAAGCATATTGGAAAACGATGATGTATTATCAAACTTAACAGAAATATTAACTGACAATGAAAAGGAAGTTTTTGAAAATGTCAAAAATGAAGAACGCTATAAATTTATCACTTTCCATCAGAGTTATAGCTATGAAGATTTTATTGAGGGGTTTAGACCGAATGAAGATGGAAAAATTGAACTATCAAAAGGAACATTTAGAGACATTTCAAGAGATGCAAAGATTAACCAGTCTTTAGCAAACTCAAAAGAAAGCAAAAAAGATTTTGACTCAGTTTTTAAAGAGTTAATTTTGGACAAGTTATTACTAGATGAAAGAGTAACAGTCAATATGAAAAAATCCCGCTTTCATATCACGGAAGTATCTGAAAGATCTATCATGTTTGATAAAGATTCTGGCGAGTCAAAACATACTCTTTCAATAGCTACGCTAAGAAAGATATATGACAATAACAAAAACAATGTCATATTTGGTGGTCTGCAGCCTTACTACGATGCATTGTTAGATTTTTTATTGTCAAATTCCAAAGCCAATCTCTTAAATACAACCGAGATGAAAAACTTCTACCTCATCATCGACGAAATCAACCGTGGCAATATCTCCAAAATCTTTGGCGAACTCATCACGCTTATAGAAGAAGACAAGAGGCTTGGTGAACCAAACGAACTAACCGTCACACTTCCATATTCAAAAGAGCCATTTGGCATACCGTCAAATCTCTACATCATAGGCACGATGAACACGGCTGATAAATCAATAGCTCTCGTGGATATTGCACTTCGTAGGAGATTTACTTTTGTACGGATGGAACCTAGAGATGAGTTTTTGCCACATGCGATAAAAGATATAAACGAAAAAATAAAAGACAAACTAAGCTCTGATTATCTAATCGGTCACGCTTTTTTCATAGACAAAGAGGGCAAAAAGATAGAGGACGATACAAAGCTAGCACACATATACAGATACAAAATCAAACCTCTCATCGAAGAGTATTTTTACGCCGATAAAAAAACTCATGACGAACTGTGCGAAATACTACAAAGACTGTAGATACAAGCTAATATTTACAGTCGTTTTTTAGGTTTGACAGCCCTTGTTTGTCGATACTAAATTGCGCAGAATTTTGATCTAGTTTCAAAATGTATATAGAGTCAAAATCATCGTTTTGCCAATCTGGAACATTTAGTTCAATCTTGCGATAAGCTGAGAGCTTGTTGATAATCTTTTTTATCAAATGATGCTCCCAAGCCACATAAACCAGCCTATTCTCATACTCTTTTGAGTTCAAGATATTGGCTACACAATCAATCTGGTCAAATCCGCACTCAAGATTAATATTTTTACCAAACCTTATAGCTGTAGGTTCTATTGTCGCCAACGGTCTGATATAGTTATAAGGCACACCTTGGTCTGCCTTTTGTTTTACTGGGTTTGGAGACAGCAAAAAATCAGGTTCTCCAAACTTGCCAGACAATATCTCTGGTAGTTTCAAAGAGCGGTCAAGCCCCTTGCACGATAGCTGTCCCAGCCCGCCAGATGGCTTTTCACCATGTCTAATAAATACAATAGTCTCACTGCAAAATAGTTCACTTGCAAAAGCAAATAAAACAAAAATAAAAAATATTTTACGAAAAAACCACCTATGAGACAAAACTAAACAACCCTATAACTGCACCAATGCTACTAAGCACCAACGAGGCAATCCAAAACTTTTTGTTTTTTGTCAACGCAGATATAGATGCAATTGCGATAGAGATTTGTAGAAATGTTATAGCAAAACTCAAAACATGGTGTTTGTGATAATAGTGCTCACTTTCGATGGCGCACTCGTCTCGTTTTGCTTCTAGCTTTTGAGCCTCTTTTTTGATTTCTTCTTGTTCTTTTTTATACTTTGCAGCCTTCTCGTTTAGCTCAGAGGCTTTGGCTGGATATAGCTCCGCATTAACCGCATAAATATGCCCTTTTACACTTTTTGATTGATAAAAGCTCCACTGATCAGATGCTTGACTTTGGAATAGGACGGCTTCATTTTTGGCTAGTATTGTTTTGGCTGTAACTTGTGATTCATATAGTCCAGCAAGCGCTGTAACTATCGCTATGATGGCTGTACTTAGAGAGATATAAGTAAGCCATTTATCGGCTTTCTCATGCTCCTTGACCTCTTCCATCGCCTCTTCTACTTGTTTTAGATGTTCTTCGATTGAACCTGGCTCCATTGTATCTCCTGCGTAATTTTTCTATTGTAAATCATATCAAATTTGAATTTTTATTTTTCAGCACTTATAGGTTCTATTTTAAATCAACCGCACAATCATTGCAATTGGTATTTTTCTTCTCGTCTAGCAAAATCATCTCTTTTGTAATTTCCATTATTTCATTCATATAACTGTCAATTGTCAACTCTGGATTGTCCTCTTTTGCGAATTGATATTGTGTAACCAAACACGACGATACTGTATATTTTGACTTGGCCCTATTATCCATAAATACCACCTTTTCTTTGTTGGTAAATAATAATCTAATAAGGTTTAAATTGCGACTTTTACAAGACTTGGATTGATATAAAATTGGAGTGGTGCGCCCAGAGGAATTCGAATCCCCGACCTGCAGGACCGCAACCTGCTGCTCTATCCAGCTGAGCTATGGACGCATTGAGGGCGTGATTATAGCACAAAAGTTTTAGTCGGCACAATTTTGTGCCTCCCGTCACTCCACTACTGCAAAATCAGAAGAATTCGAAATTATCAGCTGTGGCTTATCATAACAACCGATATGAGCGCTCTTGATTTGAATCTTTGACAAGTTCGATGGTTTTAGCTTCTTGTCGGTGAAATATATTTGTATCTCTTTGTCGCTACCATATACAAGTTTGCCTCTGCTCACAAATCCGCTAAGCCCTGTTACAACCTCATTTTGTAGCTCACTTCCACTCAAATCCTGACCTGTATATTTTAGCAACAGTCCAGACATCTGAACTTTGCCATTCTCTTTTGCATCAAAAATGCTCTTTATCTCTTTGAGACCTTTGTATTCATCTATATTTGTGACTCTCAAATCATACGAATAGCCTATTTTCATATCAAATGGCGGGTCATAGACAAATATAGCTCTGCCTTTTGGCTGTTTGACAACAACACCTTTTTTGGACTTGTATACAACGACACAATCTCTGAGAAGAGAATCCATATTGCCAGTAATATTTTTATCATAAATCTGAGCAAGAGAGAGCTGTCCTAGCGGTTGTTTTTTGCCATCAACCACCGTCGACTGTTTTGCACTTTGAGAATTGATAGCAGTACTGTTCTTGTCGCTAGACACAAATGGAGCTATAGAAAATTTTGCCAATATAGGCAAATGGTCAGAGAAGCCATCTGGCGTTTGATTTTTTCTATCTTTGCCTTGCCATCTAAAAGGTCTGCCCTTGTTGTCAAGTAGATACGCTGGCGAGAACACCTCAAATGAACCGTCAATATAATTTATCCCGCCTTTATCAAACATCGCTTTTGGAATAATAATATTGTCAGGCGTACCCTGCTCCCTGCCAAATGTTTCACTCATTCTATTTTGTTTTGATATTTCCATCCACAGGTTGTATTGCAAGCTTCCTGCACTATCTGCCACCACATCCACTTTTTCTGCCACCCGTTTGATTCCATTTTTGACCGTAACTGTCTTGAGCAGATCATTAATAGCCGTGATGCCATTAGTATCGTTTATTCTGGACTCGTTTTGGATGGTCTCAAACTCATTGTAGTTGGAATTGAGGTCACCAAGTATGATATAATCACTACCTTTTGGTAGTTTCATGATGTCCTGCATAAGCACTCTCGCATAGTCTATTCTCATGCTCTCTGGTCCAGTTTTGGCTTTCCAGTGATTCGCGTAAACTATCAAGTTGTTGCCAGCAATATCAATTGTCAGTTTGAGTATTGGCCTCTCTCGCCTCATCCCTTTGATTTCAATCTGATTTTTCTCTATGATTTTGTACTTTGATAAAACTGCAACCTGTACCGCGGACTGCGGGCTGTCAGAGATTGCTGAATAGGCATAGTGTGAGCCTTTTGCATTTAGCCTTTTTTTGAGCTCGCTAAGTGCATTTTCATTTTCTATCTCTTCTATGGCAATGATGTCAGCGTTGATGTCGGTTATTACTTTTGCGGTATTGGCAAATTTTTTCTCAAAGCTCTCTTTGTCCCAACCTTTTTTAATTTGGTATGTATTCGGCATATTCTGAGCCATTCGAAACCATATCAAAAGCGTTTTCTACATTATAACTACAAACTGTAACCACAGTTCCATCTTGTTTTGATTCGTGTGAAATCTTTTGCCCATTCAAGCTAAAAAATAGCCCGCCACCAATCAAAACACTAAATATAACTGCTAATAAAACTCTTCTCATCATTTATCACTTAAAAAATTATTTTTAGCAATTTTAACCAATTGGGTGTTATACACACCATAAATTGTAATGCAAATCCAAAACGGACAAAATTTATCTGATTTAAAGCAAGCCACTACTATAATCCGCAAAATTCAAAAAAGGAAGATAATCATAATGATAACCTCAGCAGAAATAAGTGCTCAGCTGTCAACAGTTGCATATCCTGGTTTCACAAAAGATATTGTTAGTTTTGGCTTTGTCAGAGAGGTCAAAATCGAAGGCTCAAAAGTCATCATAGACCTTGACATCACAGCTAGCTCAGCAGAGATAGCAGAGCTTCTCAGAAGCGATATAAATACCAAGCTACGAATGATAAATGTATTCGAAACAGAGATAAATATCAGTCAGCCAAAAGCACCAAAAGAGACTTCATCAAAAGGTAAAAATATAGCTCCGCAAATCAAAAACTTCGTAATGGTAAGCTCTGGAAAGGGCGGCGTAGGCAAATCAACTACAACCGTCAATCTGGCGATAGCCCTAGCAATGCAAGGCAAGAGGGTTGGTGTACTGGATGCTGATATATATGGTCCAAATATTCCACGGATGTTCGGAGTAGAAGGCGCAAAACCAGAAGTGGTCGACAATAGAGTCCTTCCGATGAAAGCACTCGGTGTGGATGTTATGAGTATGGGGCTGCTACTAGAAGATGGTCAAGCACTTATCTGGAGAGGAGCTATGATTATGAAGGTAATCGAACAACTCCTAAGAGACATCGCATGGGGTGAGCTTGATGTTCTGTTTATTGATATGCCTCCAGGTACTGGTGATGCTCAGCTAACTCTAGCTCAAAGCGTGCCTGTGACATGTGGGATAGCAGTAACAACACCTCAAAAAGTAGCTATTGATGATGCTGGCAGAAGTCTTGATATGTTCAACAAACTACATATTCCAGTAGCAGGTGTTGTAGAAAATATGAGCGGATTTATATGCCCAGAGAGCGGAAAAGAGTATGACATATTTGGCAAAGGTGCTGGATATGAGTTGGCTAGTCAATTTGACTGTTCAGTAATAGCCGAGATTCCTCTTGAAATGGCAACCCGTGAAGGCGGTGATAGTGGCAAACCTATTACATATTTTGCACCAACAAGCGAGAGTGCAAAAAGATTTATGAAGGCTGGCGAGAAGCTGTGGGATTTTATCGTCAAAACAAACGAAGAAGGTGGCGCTTCGAACGAAGCAATACAACCAACAATTGGACTTGATGGCAAAACAAGCGCATGCTCATCAGGCGCAGCTACCGAAAGTCACTCACACTCACATGGCGACAAAGGAGGATGTGGCTGCTCTCACTAATAAAAGAGCTACCACATAAAGGAAGGCCTAGTAGCCTTCCCCTTCATCCCCAGCCCACAATTCAGGCGTAAATTTCACAACCTTATCTCTACCACTGTTTTTGGCTTGATACAATGCAGTATCCGCAAATTTGATACATTTCCATATTTGGTCTGCATCGTCTGGGAAGATTGCAACACCAATACTGATAGTTTTTTGGAGTATTTCACTGCCAGCTTTTAGTCTCATTGCTTTTGTTTTTTCTCTTATTTTTTCCGCAATCATTATTGCATCATCGATACCAGATATATCATTCAATACAATAACAAACTCTTCGCCACCATACCTAAATACAATGTCGCTCTCTCTGACATTTTCTTGTAGCGTAGCCGATAGGCGTTTGAGAATTGTATCGCCTACATCATGTCCATATGTATCATTTACCATTTTGAAGTGATCCATATCTATCATCAAGATAGCAATAGATTTTTTATTTCTCTGTATCTGAGGGATATGAGTTGCCAAATATTCTTCAAGGAACCTTCTATTATAAAGTCCAGTCAGAGCATCTCTCAGCGATGTCTCTCGTAATTTTTCTGTTAGTTTTTTGGACTCAATTACAGATGATGCTTCATTTAGATAATTTTCAATCATCGGAGCCAACTCTTTGATTCTGGCAAAATCCTCTTTACTGTTCGCCATTATATTGATGACCAGCCCTATTTTACCGCCAATATTGACAGGCATACAAATATGATTCTCTGTCTCAGCCATAAAATTTGGACAAATTTGTGGGAAATCGTCCGATAGTACTGGTTGCCCGACCCTGTTTGCTCTACAATGTGAACTATTTTTATCAACCGCAGTAGTACAGCATTTAAATACCGTACTATTTAACACCGTATCAAAGCTATTTTTGTCATTATCAACCTCAAAGAATAAGAAATCTTTTATGCCGAATTTTTGTGTAAGAAGTGATGAAATTCTATTGTAAACTTCTCCCTTGCTAATATCATTCTCTATCGTTCTTTTGAATTTATAAATATCAGAAAGACCGTTTACGACACTCTCCAACTCTTCGATAGGGTCTTGATTTTTGATATTTTGCTGAGGTAGGAATGTACGAATATTGTGCTCTATCTTGCCAAATGTATCTTGTAGTTTTTGCATAAAGTCATTGAATCGTTTAGCCACCATTCCAGCTTCTCCTCGAAGCGTTGTATCTATTCGCTGAGAGAAATCGCCACTATTTGCCAGTTTTATCTTCTCAGTAAGCTGAACAAAAAGGTCTAGATATGGAGTAAGGAATCCTCTTAGCATATACATAACGCCAAGTAGTGAGAATATAGAAACAAATATAATTTTCAAAATCGTACCGATGCCATAATCTTTTGCTTCTGCAAGGTCAAAATTCATAGTTATTGCGCCGAGTACTTCGCCCTCTTTTGCATCATGACATTGTAGACAGTTCGGGTTTCCGCTTGTATTTGCAGTATATGGAACTGTTATTCTTAGGTTTGCACTCATAAAGTCTTCAGAAACACTCTCCACCGCTTTGCCAGTTTTTAGAACCTGCATATCTATCTCATCGACCGCATTTTCATTTTCTCTGGTTTTGCCAAACTGCTTTTGAACAGCCTCAGAGCGAATCACTCTTAGGTTTTGAACATTTTTCAGATGTGCCATATTGGACAAAAATAAATCCCTCTTGTCCATCACACCATTAACCATATGCGATGTTAGAGCATCTTTTGTTATCTCAGCTACAATCATAGCTTTGTCTTTTGTTAGTTGAATATTTAGAAGCCTAATATTTACCGCCACGATTCCTATAATAACGACTGTCGAAACTATAAGTGCCAACGACACCCTAAGTGCTATTTTGTTTTTAATATTCATACTTGCTCCCATTTATTCTACCGTTACACTTTTTGCCAAGTTTCTAGGCATATCAACATCATTTCCTAGTCTAACCGCCACTTCAAGTGCCAATATTTGCACTACAACAGACATCTCAAAAAATTCCAGCATCGGATGCTCCCACTCGGTAGTTTGTACAAAATCGTCAGCTATTTCCAAAGGTAAAGGAGAAATAGCCACAATCGTAGAATCTCTCGCTGACAACTCTTCTATATTTGACTTGCTCTTATCATATAGCATTGATTTTGGCAACAGAGCAATAGTAAAAAGCTCGCTATCAGCCAATGCAATCGGACCGTGCTTCATTTCACCAGACGGATAGCCCTCTGCGTGCAAATATGTAATCTCTTTGAGCTTGAGCGCCCCTTCGAGTGCGAGCGGATAGAAAATATCTCTACCGATAAAAAAGAAACCATGCCCATGCAGATATCTTTTGCTGAGTCGTCTCAACTTTTCATGAAGCTTTGTGGATACACCAAGAGCAGTTTTGACCTTGTGTATAGCAGCCACTTCCGCTCTTAGCTTCTCGCCTGTAATATTGCCTAGCTTTTTGGCAACTTCGAGAGCCAGTATCCAAAGAGAAAGCATTTGCGTCACAAACGCCTTTGTACTCGCCACACCTTTTTCTATTCCAGCACGGGTAAGTATAGTAGCGTCCGCCTCTCTAACTATCGAGCTATTGTCAACATTACAGATTGCGAGTGTTTTTAACCCTGCACTTTTTGCCATTTTGAGTGCTTCTAGTGTGTCAGCTGTCTCTCCGCTTTGAGAGATGACAACAAACAGCGTGTTTTTGGATAAAAATGGCTCCTTATATCTAAATTCGCTAGCCACTTCCACGCTTGAGCGGATTTTTGCGACCCTTTCGAAAAGATAACTTGCGGCGAGGGCGGCGTGATAGCTTGTACCACAAGCGCATATTTTGATTTCATCAAATGAGTTAAAATCAAGGCTAGCCACTTCACTAAGAGAAACATCGCTGGAGCTCACCCTGCCCATCATCGTATCAAGCGCAACAGTAGCTTGCTCATAAATCTCTTTTTCCATAAAGTATTTGAAGCCCTCTTTTTGGGCTGACTGCTTGGAACCTTCTAGTTTTTTTATATCTGGCTGGATAAGCACTCCGTTTTCATATATATTAATAGAGTCAGCAGTTACAAATCCATACTGAGCATCTTTGAGGTAGATAACTTCGCTCACTTGCCCGATAAGTGCCGCTTCAGATGAAGCAAAATATTTCTCGTCTTTTTGCGCAGAGAGACCAATGAGCATCGGTGGCGAGCTTTTTTTCATAAAAAATAGCTTCTCTTTTTCACTCTTTGTGATAAGCAAAACAGCAAAAGCACCCTCAAGCTCCGAGTATGTTTTTTGTAGCGCTTCCAGCGGTGAGAGAGCTTTTTTGAGGTTTTTCTCATATAGATGGACAATTACTTCAGTATCTGTTTGACTTGCGAATTGCACACCTTCGCTTATCAATTCTTCTTTTAACTCTGCATAGTTTTCTATGATGCCGTTATGGACAACAAAGGTAGATTCACCAGAGTGAGGATGCGCGTTTGTTTGTGTTGGCTTGCCATGTGTCGCCCATCTAGTATGACCTATTCCGATAGCAAATCCGGATGAGCCAAACGCCTCAGCATCTTTTGTCAGGTTGGCTAGTTTTCCAACAGCCTTGAAAAGCGAAACACTACCGTCTTGCATAATGGCAACACCAGCGGAATCGTAACCTCTATATTCAAGCTCTCCTAGCCCATCCAATAATATTTTTTTGCACTCTTTTTGACCCAAGTAGCCTACGATTCCGCACATAAACTCATCCTATATATTTTCTAATCTGTGATTCTATTTTTAATCGACTTAAGAGATAGCTAGCAACAGCACTTTTTATATTCTCAAGGCAATACCATCATGTCGCCATCGGTATCTGCAAAGAGACAGTTTTTGCCTCAAAGTTTGGAAAAATATTTGCATTTTGACACAGCTCTTCTATTCTCGCATCCCTTGATTGATTTCTCTTTTCTCCGCTGATTTTGAGCTGGATTATCGGTAGCTTTTTGTCTCCAACTCTGAGAAATTCACCAGTTTTGAGTAGTAGCGAAGTCGAAATAAGCTCATTTCCCTCAAATCCTTCATAGACTCTGGTAACAATTTTGACAAACTCATTTTGAGAGAGCTTGATGTCTGGAAGTGTAGGGTCAATCTCTTTTTTAAATTTTGCACCAAGCTTTGATGCCACAGTAGCAATAGAAGCATCTATGAGGTGATAGATGTTTGTAACCTCGTACTCCTTGAGAGAGATGATTTTTTTTGGCGCGCTATATGGTGTCTGATAGAGTTTGATACCTATCTCGTCTTCGTTTTCATATCCAACAGTGATAGCAAAAAAATTGAAAACATCATATTTCAAGTCGATTATCGTTGTCTTGTATCCAAAATCCAAACTAGCATAGCTCAGAGCCAGCTCGTACAGTGCTCGTTGGTCAACCTTGCTGATTAGAAATTGGGCAGGCTGATTGATGGTTAGTATCTCGCCGCTAGAGCCAAACAACAAGAACGGGTTGTAGTCATACTCTAGCCAGTTTTGCCAATTAGTTTTCAAATCTTCATTTTTCATCTAGTTTTAGTCCTAGTTCGTTTATTTTTTTTCGCAGTGTATTTCTATTGATGCCCATCTTGTAGGACATCATCAGCTGACTTTTGTATTTTTTATGGTTAGCATTGATTATCGCCGTATCAAATATGTTCAAAAAATGTGCATAATTATCTTCCACTTCGATTCCATCATAAAAAAAATCGCTCATAGTGGCGGTAAGTGCTGTTTCATTGAGTGTTTGGGCGAGGAGTTTTTTGTAGACATTTCTCTTTAGCGAGTGGCAGTTCTCACTAATATCAAAGCTCATACCTGACATGTCAATATCATGCTCTATCTTCAAAGATGTCTTTGCTTCAGCCAAAAACGCTTCCGAAAGTACTGGTATATCATCTTTCCTGCTGCTCAGAGGCTCTATTTCTATGACGATACCAAAAAATTTATCTATCACACTCTCTTTTGGTTTTTTGGTGGCTGTTGCTACTATTTTTTGATTTTGCAAGTTGATAGCATCGTAGTTACGGATTTTGTCAAAGTTTTCTATGATGACTTCATTGAAGTTTTTGAGCCCTTTTGAGACATCTTCTGGGTTTTCACCATTTACTATTATAGCGTTTGGCAAAATAGTACCTGCCACCTTGCTCTTGCCCGTGCCACAATCACCTATAATAATGCTATTTACCTTGATACCTTTAACAAGATTTACCACTTTTTTGACTTCCATCATCTGTGGTGAAACAGCTATAAAATCGTTGTTATTCAACATTGCGCTCCAAATTTTTATATTTTATTGACGCTTATTCGGGTATTATACAGGTCAGACGCTTTTATTATACTGTCAATTTTGTGAAATTGCCTAAAATTTAGGCAATAAACTTACAAACATTGACAATTTTGTAGTTTATAATTGCAGTCGAAATTCAAAACAGGAGAATTTATGAAAAAATCAATTCTAAGCCTAGCGGCTATCTCAGCTTTGGCAGTATCTAGCTTCGCGGCTAGTGATCTTGCAGGTGCATTCAAAGAAGGCAAAGTTTCTGGTCAAATCAGAGCGATGTATATCAATGACAACTTCACAAAAAGCGCAGAAGCAGCTGGTTCAGTAGATGGCTCAACTGGCGCTATCGGTGGCAAACTAAAATTTGAAACTGCTCCACTTTATGGTATCAGTGCTGGTGTTTCGTTCTATACAACAAATGCTCTAACTGGTGAAGATACTGCAAAAACTGTTGCTAATATGTATGATGGCAATGGAAAAGGTTATAGCACTCTTGGAGAAGCTTATCTTGTTGGTCAATTTGCAAAAACAACTGTCAAGGTTGGTAGACAACAAATAGACACTCCACTAGCTGGTTCTGATGACATCAGAATGATTCCAAACCTATTTGATGCAGCTCTTGTTATCAATACAGATGTGGCAGATACAACACTTATCGCTGGTTATGTAGCTAGAATGGCTGGACTTGATTCACTATCTGGCTCATATAGCAAATTTAAAAGTATGTCAGATGCGGCTGGGGTATCAAGTGTAAATGGCACAGGTTCTCAAGGTGTTTATGTTGCTGCAGTTGTTAATAAATCTATAAAAGATTTGACTGCACAAGCATGGTACTATAGAGCTACAGAGGTGTTAAATGCTTATTACCTACAAGCTGACTATGCAATTGCTGGACTAAATATATCTGGACAATACTACAAAATAGATGATACAGGCAAGGTTGCTAGTGCTCCAGCTGATGCAAATTATAATGTTTACGGTGTAAAAGTAGCGTATCCAATTGAGTCAATAGGTTTAACTCCGTATATTGCTTACAATTCAATAGGTAAAGCAACAACGCATGTTAATGGTGACTGGGGCGGCTACCCTGAATTCGCAGCAATGGAAGAATGGACAACAAATACACTTCCAGGTGCTGCAACTCAAAGCGACCTTAAAATGCTAAAAGTTGGTGCTGACTATTCACTAGAAAAACTAGGACTTGGCAACAGAACACTTTCAGTTGCATATGGCAAATATGACTATGCACTTGCTAACACGGACACAAACATCATCGATGTTGCTTTGACTTGTGATGGTGCGCTTATCAAAAACCTTGCAGCAAAAATAGCTTACGAAAAAGTAGATGCTGGCTCAGCTGCACCTAAAGCCGACCAAACTTTCTTCAAAGTAATAATGAACTACAGCTTCTAATCACTAGAAACCGTAAAACATCTTTTGTCGGAGGGCAATCCGACAAAAGAGATAATTAAACAACAGGAGCAAACAAAATGAAAAAACTCTCAAACCTTCTGCTTTTCCTCCCTGCACTAGTGTGGGCTGAAGAAAACGGATCAAATGTGACTGCGGCTGCGGCTACAGTAGCACCAGCAGCTACGCCTGTTATCAAGCCTGAGCTAATCGCTGGAAACACGGCATGGGTACTAGCTGCAACTGCACTAGTTATGTTGATGACACCTGCTGGTCTAGCACTTTTTTACGGTGGTATGACTAGAGGTAAAAACCTACTAAATACAGTAGCTATGAGCTTCTCAGGCTACGCAATAGCAAGTATCGTATGGGTAATGTTCGCGTACAGCCTTGCATTTGGCACAGATGTTGGCGGTCTTATTGGTGACCTTTCAAATGCGTTTATGCACGGTTTAACAACTGAAACAAACACAACTGCAGGTATCTGGACAGCATGTGATGACAAAGGCGCTATCACTTGTAACTATGGTATTCCTACACTACTATTTGTAGCATTCCAAATGACATTTGCAGCTATTACAGTGGCTCTTATCAGTGGTTCTACTATCGAGAGACTAAAATTCTCTACTTGGATGGTTTTTGCAGCTATTTGGGTAGCTGTTGTATATGCTCCAATCGCTCACTGGGTATGGGGTGGTGGTTTCCTTTTCAAAGACGGCGCTCTTGACTTCGCTGGTGGTACTGTTGTTCATATCAATGCCGGTGTCGCTGGTCTTGTTCTCGCTCTTATGCTCGGTAAAAGAAAAGATGCAGGCAAAGCAATATTCCCTTCATCAATCACACTAACTGTTCTTGGTGCTTCTATGCTATGGTTCGGATGGTTCGGTTTCAATGCAGGAAGCGAACTACAAGCTGACGGCATCGCTGCTAGTGCATTCCTTGTAACCAACACAGCTGCTGCTACTGCTGCTATAGCTTGGATGGCTATCGAGTATGTTGTATACAAAAAATTCACGCTTCTTGGTCTTGCATCTGGTGCAGTAGCTGGTCTTGTTGCTATCACACCTGCTGCTGGTTTTGTTGATACAAGCGCATCGCTTATCATCGGCGCAGTAGCTGGTATAGTTGGTTTTGCTGGTGTTAACCTAATCAAAAAAGCATTCAAATATGATGACTCACTTGACGCATTCGGTGTACATGCACTATGCGGTATCTGGGGTGCTCTTGCGACTGGTGTGTTTGCAAACCCAGCTATCAACTCTGCTGGCAAAGGCTTGCTATACGGAAATCCAGGACAAGTAATGATTCAAGTCAAAGCTATCCTTGTAACTATCACTTACACAGCTGTTGCGACTGCGGTAGTCTATGTTGTAGCTTCCCTGCTAACTGGTGGTGGTAGAGTGAGTGCAGAAGATGAAAGCACAGGTCTTGACGAATCAGCTCACGGTGAAAGAGCGTTCCACCTATAAAACTTCCAGCCTCGCGGCTGGGTATTTTTATAGCAAAATTTGGTCAAAATACTGCTATCGATTGTGCATTAACGACAATTATTAAACTAGGAGAAAATGAAAATGAAAAAAATAGAAGTAATCATCAAGCCATTCAAACTTGACGATGTAAAAGAAGCTCTCTCCGCTCTAGGTGTAACAGGTATGACTGTAACTGAAGTAAAAGGTTATGGTAGACAACAAGGACACACTGAGCTTTATAGAGGCGCAGAATATGTTGTGGATTTCCTACCAAAACTAAAAATCGAAATCGTAGTAAACGACGATATGGAAGACAAAGTAGTAGACGCGGTAATCGCGGCTGCTAGAACTGGCAAAATCGGTGATGGTAAAATCTTTGTATCAGATGTTTCAAAAGTTGTCAGGGTCAGAACTGGCGAAACAGGCGCTGAGGCTATATAATAAGCTACCCTTGTAAATAAATATTTTGTATCAGTTGACTAGACTGCTGATACAAAAAGAGCGGGTGAAAATCCCGCAAAATGTAAACTTCATAAACTCTTCAAATGCTCAGAGTACGCTTTATGCTCTGGGCTCAAATCATGCTAACTTTTAATTACAATCCAACTCATGAATCTACCAGTGCTTGCCCCATCAGCTCGATATGAGAAATATCTATCTTTTTCACATGAAGTACAAGCCGTGCTAGTTTGTATATTATTAGTCAGAACACCGCAAGCTGTCAGCTGGACATGATTGATAGCTTTGAGATCTAGCCTACTTGCACCAGCACATCCACAAAGCTCGGCAGTTTGAGTGCCTACTTCATAGCAACACTCACCAATACTCGCACCTATATCAGCCTTGATATTTTGTATCTCGCAACCAAATTCCGTACTCATTTGCATCACTGTCTTTTTGACAATCTCATCAGCCGTACCTCGCCAACCAGCATGAGCAGCTGCGACCACGCCTTTTGTATCATCCCAAAGCAACACGGGCACACAATCAGCCGTCATAATAGCAAGTACCAAATTTGACTCACCAGTAATAACCGCATCGCAGTTAAGTATGGCATTATCGTGCTCGAAGGCTCCAGCCCCTGCATCTTTGCTACTGACGATTTTGATATTTGAAGAGTGAGTCTGATTGAGGCAGATAAGATTCGACAGCTCAAGACCAAATGATGATAGATATTTTTTGCGATTTTTTATTACTATTCCTATGTCATCACCGACATGAAGAGCCATATTTCCATCTGATTTTAGAGAGTGGCTGTATATTATTTGTAAGCTCACACAAACCTACTAGCAATCATCACACATGCAGTTTCGCTTTTGAGCGTCAGTGGTGTATCTAGTGAAAATATAGCCTTTGCGCTTTTTGACAGTAAGTCTCGCTCATCCTCCGCGAAACCACCTTCTGGACCTACGAGATAGACACCTTGTGTGGGCTCTTTTGGCAAATTTTCTCCACCAAAATCTAGCGTGTAGAACTCTTTTTGAGCCTTTACCCATTTTTCCAACGATTCGAACAGCTCAAAGCTCATCATATCGCTCCGTCCGCACTGCTGGCATGAGCTAATAATGATTGATTCAAATCTCTCTGGGCGAATATTAAAATTTCTCTGGCTTCGTTTGGAGTAGATAAAATCTATCTTGCTAACACCAAGCTCATTTAGCATTGGCAGTGCTTTTTCTACGGTTTTTGGGTCAACGACACACCATCCAATATGTATTCCATTGCCACCAGATGGTTTATCATCAGCACCTATTAGCTTTAGAGTAGCTGATTTTTTCTCAACATAACTCGTCTGATATATATAGACACCACTATCGGCTAGATTACGAAACTTGAGCTTTTCATCTTCTCTAGTACGCCTGACTTTGTAAATATACTCGAACAGCTGACCTTCTATTTTTAGAGTTTGACCACCTGCACCTTTGTCGTAAAAAAAACTCATCTTTAGCTACTTATCGAACTTCATAATCAGGTTGCCACAGTAAGCTTTGCCCTTATAAAACTCAACACGAAAAGCGGTAGCGCCCCTATCTACTGAGTAGTTTTTGTCTATTGCTGATTTGGATATTTCTATGTCATTTTCATTTGTGACGCCAGCTTTACTCCAGCCAATTATGTTTACCCTGTAGCCATTTGGAGCCTTGATTCGGAAGCTATTTTTTACATTTACGATAGTGGCAAGTTTTGCACTTAGCTGTTTATTATCTACCAACAAATCAACCTGCGAAAGTGTATTGTCCATCAGCATTGGAGAGGACTGAATAGTGGTTAGTTTCTTGTTCCCATTATACACTGCCAACTGATTTTTTGAAGCAACCGCCGCGACCAATGGATTGTCAGACGAAAAAGTATTTTTTGACTGCGAAGCTGGCAGCATAGTAATCTTGTCCTTGATATTATCCAGAGGCAAGATGGTGTTTGAGGCATCAAATACGATGTTGCCATCATAATCAAGCAATTTGACAATTTCAGCTTTATTTAGCTCAAAATCTCTCTTGAATTTAATACCCATAATTTTCATAAACTCTTCTATGCTTTTGAGCTGATAGAGCACTTTTGTCGGCACATCTGTCAGATTCTTGCTAGTCTCTACTGCCATCGCTGGCTTTTTGTTTTGTATAGCAAAATAAGTCAAAGACTGCCTCATAGCTTGGTCTTTTTCTTTTGTCTCAGTATTTTTTACATTGAATTCATGCACATCTTCTTCAAGCAAAACATTGTTTTTCTGAATGACTTTCGAAGCCATCTCGGAGAGATTTCCGTATTTCACACCAGTTAGAGCATTTTGGTCGATGATACATGCTTGCCCCCATGCCTGAGGGTTGAAGATGCCATTTTTGTAGTATTTACGATAAAAACCGTGCCCATCATGCAGATTCAATATCAACTTAACATTTGGCTCGAGCATCATTTTTTTGATGTCTGCCACGATTTGGTAGTCTTTGTCATTTTTTTGAATCGAAGCAAATTTACGATTCATATCACCATAAACACCTCTCTGATTTGCAATTATGCTATCAAAGTTGAGATTTGGAACCACCCAAACACTTCCCTCTTCTATCTTGTAGTGCTTGATAAAAAGCATTGGCGCAAAATAGCCTCCAGGCTCATTACCATGTATGCCACCTATTATAAAAAGGGTGTCAGCACCCTTTGTGGCATCTAGTTTATATAATGAATAGTGGAGATTTGCCCCAAAGCACAGAGCGGAGAAGAGGATAAATGCGAGAAGTGTTCTTTGCATCCTATCTCTCGGCGACTATCTGCATTTTGCCGTTTGTTATTCTCGCAAACATATCTTTGTAACCTTGGTATTTAAAAGATTTTGCATTGTACTCTTCGTAAAACTTGATTTTAAATATCTTATCACCGGTAGAGGTTGGATTTGGAGTTACTTCAAAATCTCTAAAAACAATGGATTTGGCCTCTTTTTTACTAAAAATTCTACTTTTATAATCACCATAGGCTTTCTTGTTCATACCATCAAATCGTCTGAAGTCACTTGCATAATAATCCAAATAACCCTTCAAATTGTTTTCAGCCCAGTCTCTTTTCCATTTAAACATCGAGCTTAGAATAATTGCAATTTCATCTTTTGATGTTTTAGCAAGAGCATTGTCATCGATGATTAGGACTGTTTTTTTGTAATCAATCTTTTTTTCCACCTCTTGCAGATAATGGTTATTCAGCACAACACAACCTTTAGAGCTATTTGTTCTATTGCCATCAAGTGGCTCACCGTGCATCCAAATACCTTTGCCAGTTTTTTGGTTTACGATGTCATAAAGATTTGGATAGTCAGTTACAAAAGAGAAAGGTCCATAAAAGTTAGTCGGGCCTTTGACTTTATTTACAAAATCATATGAACCAGTTGGGGTTTTGAAATCCCCAGCTTTTAGCTTGTCGCCCTTGCCACCGCCAACTATTGCTTTTGACTTGCTATCAGCTGTCAATTTGTTATTAACATATCTATAAAGCGTCACTTCTGGTTTTGATTTATCACAAATAACAATAAATTTATCGGTTTCATAAAAACCAAGCGTGGTATCCACACCCGTAAGATAAGTCTTCCAATACTCTACGCTCTGTAGACTTTTTTCTATTTCAGCTGCCGCAGCCGCTGGACCTTTTTTTCTATAAACATCAACGATGTCAGCAGAAAATAGTGACATTGTAAATAGCAGCAGTAGTGTGACTCTTTGTATCATATGATATTTTCCTATTATTGCAAGATTCTTCATGTTTGTAATTTTGAGGGCATGATTATAGTGTGTTGGGGCTAAAAAAGCCCCGAATTAGAAAGCAGAAATGGGGTTGTGGACTATTTTAGTGTTCCAACATAATCAGATATTGATTTGATGTCACCATCGCTAAGTGCCGATACGCTCCCAGTCATCGTAGCACCCTCACCATATTTGTTTTGAGCTCCAGCTTTATAAGCTTTGACCGCTGTTTCAACTGCACCAGCACCCATACCAGCTATCAAGCCAGATTTGTCAAGTGCTTTTGTTTTGCCATCAGCACCATGACATGCTGCACAATTTGCATCATAAAGACCTTTGTTAGCAAAAAGTGATGCCGCAGCAAGTATTGAGACTAGGATAATTTTTTTCATAGTTAAACTCCAATTTTTTTGTTAAATTTGGTTAATTATTACAAAAGCCCCTTTAAACCAAATTGAAATATAATTTTGGGACAACCAAACAAAACTCAAAAGGTAAACAATCAAATGAAAAAAATTCTCTCAGCAGTATGTGCATCAACAGTTCTAGGCGTTTCAGTTTTTGCAGCTCAAACATTGGCAAAAGTCAATGATAAATCCATAACTGACGAAGATGTTCAAATATTTATGATGAAAAATGGCATGAATGCAAACTACAATCAGCTAAAACCAGAAGTAAAGCAGAAGCTTTTAGAAAAAACGATTGAAACAAAGCTGATTTCAGAAGAAGCAGTAAAAGAAGGCATTGAGGCAACACCTGAATTCAAAGAGAACCTAGAGAAAGCAAAAGGCGATATAGCTCTTGACATATGGACATCAAGACAGCTAAATACTGTAACAGTTACAGATGATGAAGCCAAAAAATATTATGACAAAAATGGTGAAAGATTCAACCAACCACAACTGTTTAGCGCCAGACATATTTTGGTCAAAACAGATGCAGAAGCCAAAAAAATACTAAAAGAGATTTCTGCTGAAAAAGATAAAGAGGTGGCTTTTATAGCAGCAGCGAAAAAATATACCCTCGACAACAACAAAGATAGCGGCGGACTACTTCCTTGGTTCCCAGAGGGACAAATGGTAAAAGAGTTCACTGAAGCGGTTAAAAAAATGAAAAAAGGTGAAATCTCAAAAGCACCTGTAAAAACTGAATTTGGCTTCCACCTGATATACCTTGTGGATGTTAAAGCAGCTGGGAAAATTCCATTTGATCAAATCAAAGAGAGGGTAAAACAAGGTCTAAAAATAGAAAAAACTAGAGAAATTGTCGAGGCAAAAGGCAAAGCTCTTAGAGAAAAAGCAAAAATCGAAATCGTAAAATAATCTATCAAAATCCAAACAGGGGAGTCAAGATGTCAAAAGTACTAGATGTTGTAAAAGCAGGTGTTGTGAGTGGTGATGATGTATCAAGACTGTTTCATATAGCAAAAGAGGGTGGCTTTGCCATCCCCGCTGTAAACTGTGTCGGAACCGATAGCATAAATGCTGTATTGGAAGCTGCAGCTGTTGTAAATTCCCCTGCCATCGTACAATTTAGCAATGGCGGCGGTATATTCATGGCTGGCAAAGGACTCAAAAATACAGACGAAAAGGCTGCAATTGCAGGAACAATATCTGGAGCACTTCACTTACACAATGTGGCAGCACTCTATGGCGTACCAGTACTCATTCACACAGACCACGCAGCAAAAAAATTGCTCCCTTGGATAGATGGACTTCTTGATGCTAGTGAAAAATATTTTGCACTTCATGGCAAACCACTATTTTCATCACATATGCTAGACCTCTCTGAAGAATCATTGGAAGAAAACATAGAAATATGCGAAAAATATTTGGCTAGAATGAGCAAAATCGGTATTACTCTCGAGATAGAATTGGGGTGCACTGGCGGAGAAGAAGACGGCGTGGACAATACTGGAATCGACAATTCCAAGCTATACACTCAGCCCGAAGATGTACTTTTTGCGTACGATAGGCTCTCTAAAATATCTCCGAACTTTACAATAGCCGCATCATTTGGAAATGTACATGGCGTCTACTCTCCTGGAAATGTCAAGCTAAACCCACAAATCCTAGATAATTCGCAAAAATACATTTCAGAAAAAAGAGCTCTTGGCGCAAAACCTGTCAATTTCGTATTCCACGGCGGAAGTGGCTCTGAACTTCAAGACATCAGGGATGCTATCAGCTATGGTGTTATCAAAATGAACATAGACACCGACACTCAATGGGCATTTTGGGATGGTATTAGGGCTTATGAAGCAAAAAATAGAGCGTACCTGCAAGGTCAAATAGGCAATCCAGAAGGTGCAGAAAAACCAAATAAAAAATATTACGACCCAAGAGTTGTTATCAGAGACGGTCAAAAAAGCATGGTTGAAAGACTAAAACAAGCATACTCAGACCTAAACTGCGTTAATCGCTGCTAAGGCATTAGGACAATAATGATAAAAATTATCAACACAGCAGACAATAATTTCAAGCAAGAACTTGCAAAAACACTACATCGTGGCGAAGCTGATAGTGAGAAAATAGAAACGATTGTCAAATCTATTATCTCAGATGTAAAAGCAAACTCTGACAAAGCGCTCTTTGAACTGATTGCAAAATTTGATGGTTGGAATCCAAAAGAAGCATCTGACTTGCTAGTTTCAAAAGACGAGATGGCATCGGCATACGAACAGTTGGATCCAGTCATAAAAGATGCCTTGCATACGGCGCATGATAGAATCAAGAGCTACCATGAAAAACTAAAACCAAGAAGCTGGATAGATACAGAGTCAAACGGTACTATTTTGGGACAAAAGGTCACTCCTGTTGACAAAGCTGGTCTATATATTCCTGGTGGAAAAGCAGCATATCCAAGCTCACTTTTGATGAACGCAATACCAGCAATAGTTGCCGACGTAGATGAAATTGTTGTATGCACACCAACACCAAACAATGAGCCAAACTCATTAATGCTAGCAGCTGCTCACCTATGTGGAATTTCAAAAATATTCAAAATCGGCGGAGCAGGTGCTATCGCAGCGATGGCTTATGGCACAGAGAGCATTCCAAAAGTAGATGTAATCACTGGTCCAGGAAATATTTTCGTTGCAACTGCCAAGAAGCTAGTTTTTGGTGATGTCAATATTGATATGATTGCAGGTCCTAGCGAAATAGGAATCATAGCTGACGAGAGCGCCAACCCAGCTTGGCTAGCACTTGATATGCTTTCTCAAGCTGAACATGATGAGTTGGCTGGCTCATACCTAGTGACAACAAGTCAAAAAATAGCTGACGAGACTGCAATTCAAATCGAAAAATATCTAACTGAACTACCACGAAATGAAATAAGTTCGGTTTCAATCAAAAACAATGGCATCATAATTGTTTGTAGTAACTTGGATGAGGCAATTGCAACGATGAATGAGATTGCTCCTGAGCATTTGGAAGTTTGTACAGCAAATGCGTTAGAGCTTCTGCCACATATCAAACATGCAGGTGCAATATTTTTAGGTCACTACACTCCAGAGGCTATCGGAGACTATTTGGCAGGACCAAATCATACTCTACCGACAGGAGCTAGTGCTAGGTTTTTTAGCCCACTTTCAACTGAACATTTTATGAAAAAATCATCGATCATCGCATTTTCAAAACAAGCAATCAACGAACTCGGTCCAAAGTGTGCATTGATTGCAAAAATCGAAGGTTTGGAAGCTCATAGACAGAGTGTCTTAGCTAGAGTAAATTAGCCTTTTTACCAAACTTTGGGTATGATTCACAAAAAATAAGCAAGGTTAGAGGCTATGAGAATTAGGTCCGCACACGCTCCATATATTGCAAATAAAATCAGCATTGACCTGCTAAACAGTGGTATCGTAAAGATGACAAAGGGGCTAGATTCTGTCGCAGAAGTCTGCCTGAATATCCTAGATGAAGATATTGATTTAGAAGCGCATGTTGATGAGAGAGTAAGAAAAATCGTCGACAATAACGAAGAAGATATAGAGTTCCACTCTGTTGACAGAAAACAGCTTTTCTGGATGATAAAACGCAAAATTGCCGCTGAAGAAGGCTTGATTTTGGACACAGAAGAGAGATTCAACAATCTGGCTCACAAAATGATGGACATCTTTTGGAATGATGATTTGATGGATTTTGAAGTCATAGAAACAAGAATAAAAACAGTCATTGTCAAAGCAATTATGGACTTTATCAAGATACAAAAAGATGTTGAAATAGCTGTAGAAGAAAAAGTAACACACTACAAAAGACCGATAGTGCCAGGTAGTGACGAATACGAACTTGTAACACAAAAACTATACGAAGAAGAACTAAAACGCAGGGGTATGATGTGAGATGCGCGCTTTATCTTGAAAATGGAATGTATTTCGAAGCCAGCTCATTTGGCGCGAGCGGTACAGCTGTCGGCGAGATAGTATTTAACACATCTCTTACCGGCTATCAAGAGATTATTTCGGACCCAAGCTATGCTGGACAATTCATCACTTTTACGATGCCGGAGATCGGAAATGTAGGCACTAATGATGATGATGATGAAAGTCGTGGCGTATATGCAAAAGCTATCATAGTCAGACACTTTATCAAAGAGTACTCAAACTTCAGGGGTCAAATCGCACTAGATGAATACCTCAAAAAGCACAATATTATCGGAATCTGTGATATAAACACTAGGCTTCTAACAAAAACAATGAGAGACCAAGGCGCAATGGCAGCCATCGCTTCTACAGAAATTTTTGACAAAAATGAACTCAAAAGAATATTAGACAACTCTCCAAAAATATCCGAAATCAACTATATCGTAGAGGTTAGCTCAAAAGAAAGTTATAAGCACTCCCAAAGCAGATGGAATGAGATGAATTTCAGCTATGACAAACCTGCGGCACCATCTAAAAATATAGTCGCTGTTGATTTTGGCGCAAAACTAAACATCTTGAACGAACTAACCCATGTTGGTCTTGGCGTAGAAGTGGTACCTCATAGCTTCAATGGCGATGATTTGGTAGCAAAATACAAAAACGGCGAAATAAATGGAGTGTTCTTATCAAACGGACCTGGTGACCCACTCGTTCTAAAGAATGAAGTTGCAAACATTCAAAAACTAATCAAATCTGGTATGCCAATATTTGGAATTTGTCTAGGAAATCAACTGCTATCACTAGCATTTGGGTATGAGACTTACAAGCTAAAATTCGGTCATCATGGCGGAAATCATCCAGTCAAAAACCTAATAACAGGTAATGTAGAAATAACAGCTCAAAATCACAACTACAATGTGCCTGATTCCATACTAGATATTGCAACCGTAACCCACCTAAATCTGTTCGATGATACTATTGAGGGTATTCAGTACAAGGATATGCCTATCTTTTCTGTGCAGTTTCACCCAGAATCAAGCCCAGGTCCGCACGAGAGCAAATATCTGTTCGAGCAATTTGCAAAACTTCTATAACTAGCTTGTCATGCTAAGTATTGTGCGTCAAAATCTCTATTCGGTTTGGACGCCAATTCTTTTTTTTACACTTATTAGACTAATTATCGCCCCGACATTTGGATTTGGGGTTGATGAAGCTCACTACTTGCTCTATGCAAAGCATCTGTCTCTTAGCTATTTTGATCACCCTCCTCTTGTTGGTTGGCTCCAATTCCCATTATCCTCTTTGTTTGGAGCAAATGAATTCACAGGTAGGCTTCCAGCAATTTTACTTGGTGGCGGCACAACATATCTTGCATATCAACTAATCATCGAGCTAACAAACGATAAAAAAGCAGCATTTTGGGGCGCGACTGCACTTAACTCCTCTTTTGTATTTGGAGCTATTTTTTTGATGTTAATGCCAGATACTATTTTGGTATTTGGGCTCTTATTGCTGTTTTTCTCTTTCTCCAAGCTTCTACAAAACCAGACCGTAGCCTCATATGCGATTTTTGGTATCGTGCTTGGAGTTTGCGGTCTAGCGAAATACACCGCCATCATCTTTGTGGTCGGAATTTTGATTTACATGTCTCTATCAAAGACGCTATCGGTTTTATTTTGCAAACGAGCCATTGTTTCCATATCTATAGCCTTGGTGCTTGTATCACCTGTCGCAATATGGAATATAGATAATCACTTTGCATCATTTGCTTATCAAGGCTCACATGTCGCAGGCAGCAGCACACTAAACATCCTCACACTTGGCAAAAATCTTTTGACTCAGTTTGGCGCATACTCTCCACCACTTTTTGCGATAGCTTTTTTTGGGCTGGCAAAACTCTACACAAAAACAAATGGTTCAAAAAAACTCCTTTTTTGGCTCGGGCTCACAATCTTGCTGTTTTTCTCTTTTACGGGGCTTTTAAAACCAGCTTTGCCACACTGGATTAGTCCTTTTTTTGTAATATTTATACCAGTCGGTATCGCCATTTTGTACAAAGCTGGACATCATAAAACCGTCACACTCTCCGTGCTTTTCTCGTTTGTCATCACGATGCTTGTATATGGCGAGCTATTTTTCAAATT
The DNA here is from genome assembly GCA_964577355.1 of uncultured Campylobacteraceae bacterium. Lineage (GTDB taxonomy): Bacteria > Campylobacterota > Campylobacteria > Campylobacterales > UBA6016 > CAZNYV01. The sequence goes on along the minus strand of CAZNYV010000003.1, from coordinate 16,443 downwards.
TGGCACCTTTCCTGATTTAAAGAGTCCATTTAGGGATATTTACGGCTGGAAAGATGCTTCCATGGAGGCTAAGAGACTCAAGCCAAGCTCAGCAGACATCGCGGTTCTCAACTGGTCAGAGGGAAGCAGAGTATCTTTTTACACTGATGAAACAGTTTTTGTAGCCGACAACAGACAAGACCAATTTGACATTTGGTACAATCAAAACCCAATAGGCAGGGACTATCTTTTTGTAATCGCAAAAAGTTCAAAAAATAGTCTTGAGAACAAATGTATATGCGCAGAACAAACTATTCTAGGCACACACGAAGCAAGGCTTAATGGTGGTCTTGTGGAAGGATTTGAATTTGTATTGTGTAAAAATTTCCAAGGATTGAAACAGTGAAAAGAGCTATCATCTACTCTCTAATCATCGTATCACTCGCGGCTATTAGCTTCTTTTTTTGGGATCGAGACATAGCACAGTTTTTTGCTGCCATACCACAACCAATTAGAGATATATCCGAACTTGTCACGCTTGCAGGAGACTCAAAATATTCACTAGTACCATCGTTTTTGCTATTTATATATTTTAGATTCAAACTAAATAGATTACGAGAATCTCAAGCAATCTTCATCTGGCTAAGCATCGCCGTATCCGGCATCGTTGCAGATATACTAAAATTCATAGTCGGCAGATCACGACCGAGGCTTTTTTTGGAGCAAAATATTTATGGATTTGACTTTTTCAAAGCTGGGCATATTTGGAATTCATTTCCATCTGGACATAGTGCAACAGCCTTTTCACTCGGAATTTCACTAGCATTTTTGTTCCCCAAATATCGTCTCTGGTTACTTTTGGCAGCGTTTATGATAGCATCAAGCAGAATCATTATCACAGCACACTACTTCTCAGATGTTCTTATAGGTGGACTTATCGGGGGACTGACCGTCTTAGTTTTTGAGAAATATTTTGCCTCTCACAAATGTTATAACATTTATCAAAACGGTTGTAAACTCTAATAATGAAAAAATTACCTCCAAAACATATAGCAATTATCATGGATGGCAACGGTAGGTGGGCAAAATTCAAAGGCAAAATTCGAACTGAAGGTCACAAAGAAGGGGCCAATGTAGTCAGACGAATTACTGAATTTTGTTCGCACACAGATGGCATTAACTATCTAACACTCTACGCATTTAGCACAGAAAATTGGAATAGACCAAAGACTGAAGTAGAGTTTTTGATGAAGCTTCTAGAGAGCTATATGACAAAAGAGCTTGATACATATATGCACAACAATGTTCGCTTTGAAGCAATCGGAGATATGAGCAGGTTCTCAAACAAACTAAATATAGCTATAGAAAAGCTACAAAATGTCACAAAAAACAATACTTCCCTAACTCAAACTCTAGCTATAAATTATGGCTCAAAAGATGAAATCACAAGAGCTGTCTCAAGAGTAATAAGTGCCAATCAAAATATCACAGAGTCAAACATCGAAAATTATCTTGACAGCTCTATCCTTGGCATCCCTATGGTCGATATGTTGGTTAGGACTGGCGGAGAGAAGAGGCTGTCAAACTACCTTTTGTGGCAAGCGGCTTACGCTGAGCTATTTTTTAGCGACACACTCTGGCCCGACTTTTGCGATAGCGAGTTAGCACGAATGGTTGAGGAGTTCAAAAAACGAGACAGGAGGTACGGCGGGGTATGATTTCTGTATTAGTTTTTTTATTTGGCTTGGCTTTTGGCTCATTTGCTGGCGTTATGGCAACACGGATGGTGGCAGATGAGAGCGTCGTCTCTCCTAGTTCACATTGCGAGTCTTGTGGCAACCCGCTCAAACTTTGGCATAATATCCCGCTACTTTCATACATCTTACTAAAAGGGAAATGTGCATTTTGTGGCACAAAAATATCCCTGTTCTATCCGATTATGGAGCTTTTGGGCGGTATCATCTTTGTCAGTGTATATCTAAGAACTGGCATTGGCTTTCATTTTATTTTTGTCTCCTTTACCTTCTTGTTCTTGCTGGTTATGTCAGCTATTGATTTACGCACAAAAACAGCTCCGGATTCACTCAACCTTCTGGCTTTTTGCATGGCAGCAAGCTCAGCACTATTTGGTAGTAACTCTTTTTTTGAGACACCAATCACACCTTTCTTGTTGTTAGGAAGAGTGCAGGATGCGTTTATAATGTCTGGTTTTTTGTTGTTTTTGAAATTTACAGTAGAGTACTTCATGAAAAAAGAGGCTCTTGGTGAAGCCGACATTTTGATTGTTGGTACTATAGGAGCCCTTCTTGGTCTAAAATTCGCAATGATGGCTCTTTTTTTTGCGGCACTTTTTGCGCTTATTTTTCTGCTTTTACTTCGCAGGAACAAGGACGATGAGCAGGTGCCATTTGTGCCATTCTTATTTTCAGGAGCTTTTGTAGTCTATCTTTTGGGGCATAGTTTTGATTTATACATGAAAGTACTCTATGCGTTCTAAACTAGACTGGTACCTAATCAGAACATTTGCTGGCTCATTCTTCCCGCTATTTTTTACTCTTTTTACAATCAGCTCTATAGTTGCTATCATCAAGCTAGCAGATATAACAGCAATAGTCAAACTCGGTTCTTTGGACTTTTTGAAGCTCTATTTATACGGTGTGCCACAACTATTTTTCTACTCTACACCTATATCGTTTTTTATTGCCAGTGCACTAGCTCTCTCCAAACTATCTTTTGACAGTGAAATCACCGCAATGATGGCGCTTGGTGCTACGAAAAAACTTGTAATGCGACCATTTATTGCACTTGCTTTCGTTTTTTCACTATTTCTGCTATTTCTTGGTATCGCGATGATACCGATGTCAAACTCTACAGCAAAAGCATTTGTAGATGAAAAAAAGGCTACCTCCAAGCTAAATCTTGAACCAAACTCAGTCGGTCAAAAATTTGGCGAGTGGTTCGTTTTTGCTCTTGGTGAAGACAAAAAACTAGGCTTTACAGATGTTGTGCTTTTTTCAAGAGAGTTCAAAAGTCTACTTGGCGACTCTGACGAAAGTAACAACAAAGGTAAAAACTCTGGCAGCAAAATAATTTACTCCAAAACAGCTCAAGTACAAATAGACAACGGTCTACCGGTGCTGGTTCTAAAAAATGGCTCAGCACTTCTATATGACGAAAATCTAACACAAACTCAAATCAAAAAACTCCAATTTGAGTCGCTATCCTTGCGAGAAGAGATAAAGGATGTAAAAGGCGACAGTCTATTTTTTGTGGACTACTGGCTTGTCGGAAAGAGTGACAAAAAAAGGGCAAAAGATTTCACTGATACGATTTTGACAGGCTTATCCCCGCTACTAAATATAGCTCTTGCTTTTGTGTTTGGTATTGGTATATCCAGAAGAGACAAGAACAAAACCATGCTCTATTCTGTCCTGTCTATAACTGCATACTACTTATTGATTTTGATTATTTCTCCAAAAATAACCATATATGCAATACCAGTTATCCTCGCAGCGTGGTCGTTCTTCGTCTATTTTCTATATCGCAGATCAGTTTTTGCAAAATATTAAAAACAGATGAAAGCAAAACTTGTAATAAGCTATGACGGCTCTAGTTTTAGTGGGTTTGCTAGACAGAAAGATAACAAAAACATAGCCACCGTAACTGAGGTTTTTGAAGAGAGCCTGAGAAACTCTGGCATTTTTACGCCATTGATTGGCGCTGGCAGAACAGACGCTGGAGTTCATGCCACAAGACAGTGTGTAGCTTTTAAACTACCTGCTTTTTGGGATGACAGCGAAAAACTCAAAAAAGAGCTAGATAGAAAACTCCATCCCAGTATCAAAATAAAGAGCTGCGAGATAGTAGGAGATGATTTTCATCCTAGATTTGATGTCAAAAAACGAGCCTATAGATATGTTGTCTCCCTCTCCATGCCAAACCCATTTGCAAATAGATTTGTCATGTTTGCCAAAGATATAGATTTTGAACAACTAGACCTGTCTATAGCCAAGCTAAATGGTACCCACGACTTCTCGTTTTTCAAAAAATCTGGTGGTAATGACAAGCAGACTACAAGAGAGCTTGGGGCGAAGTACTACACAAAAGGCGACTTGCTGGTTTTTGTGTTTGAATCCAACGGCTTTTTGCGTTCTCAAATCAGAATGCTAGTATCATTTTTGCTTGAAATAGCCACTGGCAAACTAAGCGTATCGCAGCTGGAAGAGCAGCTTGGTTGTATACGAAAACACTCGACCAAAATCGCACCGCCAAACGGGCTATACCTCACAAGAGTTGTTTATTAGATGTTGAAATTGGGATATAACATGAGAAAAAAACTGCTATTTATATTTTTACCACTTTTCGCGCTACTGCTTTTGGCTGAATTTGCACTCCCTTTGCTCATCGAAGGCAAGCTAAAAGAGGTAGCAAAAGAGAAGTTCGCCCTCTCGGTGTCATTTGATAAACTACACCTAAGCCCAACAACAATGACCGCTGGAATAGACAATCTTGTCGTCAAAGATGCCAATTCAAACGAGTTATTACTATCAAACAAAAAACTCTCAATCAACATATCGCTTGCCTCTATCATCAAACTCCAGCCAGTCGTCAACAGTATACAGATTGATTCGCCATATATTAATATCGAACGATACGCCGATGGCAAGCTAAACTTTGATAAATACATTCCAAAAAACAACACGCCCACAAAAGAGAGTGGCAAAAGCTATTTTGACATCAAAACTCTCATCATCAACGATGGCTGTGTCCACATAAAAGACAACTCCACAAACACCGATGAAAACATCAAAAATATCAACCTCTCGGCTATGAACATATCAAATCAAGAGTCAAAAACAGATACTTCTCTCGATGCCAATCTATCGCTGGAGGCGTTTGGTGCGAAGCTTGCCATACTTTCAAAATCGAAGCCTTTTCGAAAAAACAGTGAATTTATCACCAATTTAAAACTCTCCAAATTAGAGCTTCAAAAGTTTGCGAGGTTCATTCCAAAAGAGGTAAACCATTTGAGTGGTGAGTTTTTTTGTGATTTGCATAGCAACCTTACCATCGACAAGACAACAAAATTAATTTCAAGTGGGGAGCTCGGCATACACAACCTCTCTTGTGTATCTGGTGCAAAAAGCATCAATAGTGCAAAAACAGTTCTGTCGATAAACTCTCTATCAGCAAACAATCTAAATGACATAAAAAATATCTTGCTACACATCAAAGATATAACTCTCAAAAATTCAGACCTACACCTAAGCGATAGTAGCAAAGCAGAAATACTCAGCATATCAATCAGCAACAGCGCAATCAAGCTATCAAATATATCAAACCGCGAACAAAAGCTAGCCACAGGTATCGATGCCAAAATCAATCTAACAAACGACTCATCGCTTGCGGTACTTGGGGAAGCTGACATATTCAAAAAGTCACTCAAACTAGACATTGACGCAAAAAAAATATCTATTTTACCAATCAGAGCACTCGGAGTTTTGCCGCCCAGAGTAAATATAGCAAATGGCTACTTTTATACAAAAGGGCAGCTTGACAGCTCGTTTGAAAACAACAAAAGCAACCTCAAATATAATGGCAATGCAATGCTAGAGAAATTGGTTGTGCTTGACAAAAAAACACAAAAACAAGCACTCTCATTTGACAATCTAAATGTCAATGGTATTGACTTTGACACCATAAAAGATAGGGTAAAAATAGCCACTATCAACCTAGATGGACCAAGAGGCGACATCCTCATAAACAAACAATCACAAAGCAACATATCCCTTCTACTAGAAGACAACGCGTCCGCAAAAACAGATGACAAAAACAGCTCAGCATCGCAAAAACCATTCGGAGTTGGAATCGGGGCGATAGTTATTCAAAACGGAGCCGTTAGCTTCCTTGATGAGCATGTGGAACCAAAATTCAAAGCAAATCTAACGCGACTATCTGGACGAGTTAGTTCACTTCGTTTGAATAAAAACAAACAAAGCAAAATCGAGCTAATTGGTAGATTCAACAATCAAGGGGAAATCAACATCAAAGGGATTCTTGTACCAAACCAAAAGAATTTCTATCTAAACCTCAAAAGCGATATCAAGAATATATCAATGCCATCTTTTGGAACATACTCGAGCAAGTATATTGGTCACGAAATTGATAGCGGTTCTCTCGGTCTGGAACTAGACTACAATATCATCGGCAAAGACTTGACTCTCAACAACAAAATTTCTCTTTTTGGGTTCAACCTAGGGCGCGAAGTGGAGAGCCCAGATGCAGTACACCTTCCATACAATCTAGCTATTGCCATTTTAAAGGATTCGAACGACAATATACATATTGAGTTACCAGTCGAAGGCAAGACGGACGACCCTCAAGTCAGAAGTGGAAAGGTGATTTGGAAATTCGTATCACAGTTAATCGGCAAAATTATCGCTTCTCCATTCAAGTTTATCGGCTCAATGTTCGGCGGAGATGATATTGGAGCTATCGAATTTGACTACGGACAAAGCATATTGACAGCAATACAAAAAGACAAAATAACCAAAATAGCAGAGGCACTAAAACAAAAAACAAAACTAAGTGTCGAAATTGAAAGTTTTGTAGATGGAGAAAACGACACTGCGGCACTGATAGAGCGAGAATTCAAAAGAAAACTAGCCATTCAAAAACTAAAAGATACAAAAAAGCCATTGGACAAGTGGCAGGATGTGCAAATAGAACCAGCTGAATATGAAAAATACCTACAAAAAGCGTACAAAGCCGAAACTTTTGCCAAAGCCACAAACGCCATAGGGATGGAAAAATCAGTTCCATCTGACGAAATGAAAAACCTAATCATGACCCACATCGAAATAAGTGAGCAAAACCTATTGGCACTTGCCAAATCAAGAGCGGAGGCAGTCAGAAGCACCCTTGTAGCTAGTGGAGTTGAGCTCTCAAGAATCTCTATTGCAAATACAAAACCAACAGGAGCTAGTAGCAAAGAGGGTATAAAGAATTCGAGAGTTGAGATAAAACTTTCAATGAAGCAATAAACCACTGTAGCCTATAAAATAACCGCTTCAAAGCAAAATTAAGCTAGAATTAACCAATAAAATTTACCCATACCAGAGGCAATAATGACCGAAAATATGTTTAGTGCAAATGAAGACATCGTTGATGTAAATATCGAAGATTCCGTCAAGGCAAGCTACCTCGACTACTCTATGAGCGTCATTATCGGACGAGCCCTGCCAGATGCAAGGGACGGTCTAAAACCAGTTCACAGAAGAATCCTTTTTGCGATGAACGAACTGAGCCTTTCTCACCGTGCAGCCTACAAAAAATCAGCCAGAATCGTCGGTGATGTTATCGGTAAATATCACCCGCACGGCGACACAGCTGTTTATGACGCACTCGTCAGAATGGCTCAAAACTTCTCAATGAGAGAGAGACTAATCGACGGTCAAGGAAACTTCGGCTCAGTTGATGGTGATAGCGCAGCAGCAATGAGATATACAGAAGCTAGAATGACTGCTCTAGCAGAAGAGATTCTCTCTGATATCGAAAAAGAGACTGTAGATTTTATACCAAACTACGATGGTAGCATGGACGAACCTTCAGTTCTACCTAGCCGAATCCCGAATCTACTCCTAAACGGCTCAAGCGGTATAGCCGTAGGTATGGCAACAAATATCCCTCCACACAATCTAAACGAACTAATCGATGCGCTCATCTACCTAATCGACAATAAAGACGCCACTGTCGAAGATATGATGAACTTTGTTCAAGGACCTGACTTCCCGACTGGTGGTATTATCTTCGGAACAAAAGGCATAAGAGACGCCTTCAGAACAGGCAAGGGCTCTATTAGAATCAGAGGCAAAACACATATCGAAAAAGACAAAAAAAGCGGAAAAGAGCTAATAGTTGTCGACGAGCTTCCATATCAAGTTAACAAAGCGAGACTACACAAACATATTGCGGATCTTGCGAAAGATAAGGTCGTAGAAGGCATCTCGGAGGTCAGGGACGAATCAGATAGAGATGGTATGAGACTTGTTATAGAGCTTAAAAAAGATGCTATGAGTGAAATAGTATTGAACAATCTATTTAAGCACACCGCACTATCAACTAGCTTTGGTGTCAATCTGCTTGCTATTCACAACAAAGAACCGAGGGTATTCAATCTGCTAGAACTTCTAGCGCTATTCTTGTCTCACAGAAAAACAATTATCATCAGAAGAACAATTTTTGAGCTTCAAAAAGCAAAAGATAGAGCACATATCCTAGAGGGTCTAAGAATTGCTCTCGACAATATAGATGAAATCGTAGCTCTAATCCGTGCAAGTGCCGACGCAAGCACAGCTAGAACAAGCTTGATGGAGAGATTTTCTCTAAGCGAAATCCAAGCGCAAGCCATCCTTGATATGAGAATCCAAAGACTAACTGGTCTTGAGAGAGACAAGATAGAGAAAGAGTACAACGAGCTTATGGTAGAAATCGAAAGACTCTCAGCAATTCTAAGAAGCGAAGAGCTACTCAACGAAGTAATCAAAACAGAGCTAGTAGAGCTAAAAGATAAATTCCCGACAAAAAGACTAACAGAAATCACAGAAGACTATGAAGACATAGATATCGAAGACCTTATACCAAATGAGCCAATGATTGTGACTATGTCTCATAGAGGATATATCAAACGAACAATCCTCAAAACATATGAAAAACAAAACAGAGGTGGAAAAGGCAAGATTGCCGTAAGCACTGATGACGATGACTTCATCGAAAGATTCTTTGTCTGCAACACCCATGACACACTAATGTTTGTAACCAATCGCGGACAACTATACTGGCTAAAAGTATACAAAATCCCAGAATCTGGCAGAACCGCAAAAGGCAAACCAGTTGTAAATCTAATCACAATCCAACCAGGCGAAGAGATTAGAGCGGTTATCAACACTACTGACTTTGACGAGAGCAAATCTCTAGCATTCTTCACTAGAAACGGCATCATCAAACGAACAAACCTAAGCGAATACGGCAATGTTAGAAGTGTGGGCGTCAGAGCAATCACACTTGATGAGAATGATGAGCTTGTAACCGCCCAAGTAATAGAGCCGACGAACAAACAGTTCTTCATACTAACCAAAAAAGGTATGTGTATCAGATTTGACATCAACTCTGACGAAGAGGGCAAAGGCGGAGTTAGAGAGCTAGGACGAACCGCTAGAGGTGTCACTGGTATCAGATTCAAAGTTGGTGACGACCAAGTAGTTGGAGCAAATGTTATCAGCGGGGATGAAGAAAAACTATTGACAGTCAGTGAAAAAGGCTTTGGAAAACAAACACTTGCTAGCGAGTACAGACTGCAATCTCGGGGTGGCAAAGGTGTGATAGCTATGAAACTTACGCCAAAAACTGGCGATATGGTAGGAATAATCGTGGCTGATGAGACCATGGATTTGATGGCTCTAACGGCTGGTAAAAAACTAATTAGAATTGACATGTCAAGCATCAGAGAGACTGGCAGAAATGCAAGTGGAGTCAAGGTTATCTCAATAGAAGACAAAGACAAGGTAATTGACATAGCAAGATGTCTCAAAGAGCCAGATGAAGACGAGACTATTGAGGGCGGTGAAGAGAGTAGCGATGGACTTATTCAATAAATTTCAAAACCAGACGATATCCAAACTATGAAAGTAAAAATTTTAAAAATTTCACTACTATTATTAGTACTTGGAATGTTTTGTGCTGGTTGTTCTGTGAAGTTTCAAGCTGAAGCGGATGTAAATTCACCATTTGGTGGCGGTAATAACAACAGAGGCGTCGGAGAGTACAAGACAATTTTGAGTGATTGTGGTAATTAGTACAAAGGTTAATTAATGATAAAAACTGCTGTTGCTGTAACAATTTTCGCCTCTTTGCTCCTTGTAGGGTGTGGCACTAGCCAAGTTGAACCAGACTTGAATAAGACAGTTAAAGTTACTGACGAAAACAGAACTGTTAAAGTCGTCGATGAAAATAAAACTGTTAAACAAGTTGATCAAAATAAAACAGAGAAAGTTGTTTCAAGGAGCGATTGTAACTGCACCAATATTACCAACATCACCTATGTCACCAATACGAACACTGTGGCAAGCCCGAACAAGCAACAGGTAACACAAAAACAGATGAAACCGTACAATCCAGCAGATGATGATTGCACATCTGGACTGATTTATAATAGACAATACAAAACCATTCTAGCTGAATAAAGGAATACAAAATGAAAAAAATGCTACTAATAGCGGCGATTCTAGCAGGAACTTCTCTTATTGCTGAGGGGGCTCCAGAGGCTGCAAAACCAGAGGTTAAGGCTGAACCAAAAGCTGTTGAGGTTGCAAAACCAAAACAAGAGCCACAAGCAGAACCAAGAGCTGATGTTAGAGACGAAGCTCTAAGTCGCGATAATGTGATTACAATATCAGTAATTGGTCAAGGCGTAGCACCTGAAAGTACTATTTCACCATATCAAGCAGTTGCTTTGGCTAAAAAGGCAGCTATTGCTGATGGTTATAGAATGCTAGCTGAGAAACTAAATGGCGTCAAAGTGGAAGGCTATGACTTGGTAAAAAATATGGTTGTACAAAGATCACAAGTCAAAACTTGCGTGTCATCTATGATTAGACATGCAAATATTGTCGAAACAAAATGTGCAAAAGATTTTTGTGAAGTTGAAATGGAGCTAAAAGTTGTCGGTAGCAGATGGTATTCGGAGTTAGTGTCAGCCTACAAATAGCACTTGCCTCAACATTGTTGGCTGGTGATTATTATGCAACATACTCACTAGCTAGCAAGCAATTAGTAATGTCAAGCGAAAGAACCACAATATCGAGGGCGATAGTTCCTCTTCCAAGCTCAAAAATACTCTTCCAAACAGAAATAGAAAACACAAACCCAACCTCAGCTAACGAAAGTGCATTTATCAAAGAGCACAAAGAGCAAATTATCCAAGAACTAATGGGCTACCAAGTAAGCGTAGTATCAAATCAAAAAATATTTGATGTAAATAATCTATCCGAAACAACTGACATTAAATTTGGACCAATACCGATAAAGATTGAGTTTAATGATGTTTTTGTTACCATCAAAGTACCTCAAGAATAGCAGGAAAATATGAAAATAGCACTAGTAGAAGATGATATAAATATGCGCAAATCGCTAGAAATGGCGTTTGCAGTTTACGATGAATTTGACCTGAAAAGTTTTAAAAATCCAAAAGAAGCGTTAAAAAATATCGATGACTCTTTTGACATCATAGTAACAGATTTGACGATGCCAGGCATGGATGGTATGGAGTTTGTAAAAGAGTTAGGTGGCAGATGGCCAGTTGTTGTTATCACAGGCAACGCAACACTTACCAAAGCAATCGATGGCATAAGGCTTGGGGTTAAAGACTTCATCATGAAACCTTTTGAGATTCAAACACTAATTGATGCAATCAAAAGAGCTTCGACACAACAAGTATCACCAGCAAAACCAACCACAACACAAGTGCCAGAGGAGTCAAGAAATAGTAAATCAACCGAAGATTTCTGGGCTTCAAGTACGCCATTAGAGAGCTCACTGTCAATAGCACTAAAAGCGGCAAAGACCGACGCTTCTATATTGTTGCTAGGAGAAAGCGGTGTAGGCAAAGAAGTTTTTGCAAAATTCATACACAAAAGCTCATCAAGAAACAGCAAGCCTTTTATTGCAATTAATATGGCTGCTATTCCAGACAATCTGATAGAGAGTGAACTATTTGGGTATGAAAAAGGTGCTTTTACGGATGCTCAAAATACAAAAATTGGTCGTTTTGAGATGGCGCACGGAGGAACACTATTTCTTGACGAAATAGCAGAGATGCCTTTTGCGCTCCAATCGAAACTACTTCGAGCACTACAGGATAGAGAGATAACAAGACTTGGTGGTACAAAATCTATCAAAATAGATGTCAGAATCATTTCTGCTACAAATGTAAATATAGAAAAAAATATCAAAGAGCAACTATTTCGTGAGGATCTTTACTACAGGCTAAACACAATCCCAGTCAAAATACCGCCTCTCAGGGATAGAAAAGACGAGATTCTCCCAATTGCACAGAAAGTATTAGCGATGACAATGGCAAAATACAATGTCAAAAATCACTATTTTTCAGATGACGCCAAAAACGCACTAGAAAATTATAACTGGCCTGGCAATATTAGAGAGCTTATATCTGTTAGCGAAAGATTGGCAATACTAACAGATGAAGAACAAATCACAGCAGAAGATGTGAGAGTCTATCTATAGCAAACCTCCATCGACAAAACCAAGAAGCCAAGCTTTGGTATAATCACCAAAAACTTAACTTAGGATGAATTATGAAAAAATTTGTAGTCGCAATTGCAGGTGTTACGGGTGCGGTTGGACAAGAGATGATGGAAGTTTTGAGCGAACTAAACTTTCCAGTAAAAAAACTAGTCCCACTCGCGAGTGCCAACTCTATCGGCAAAAAAGTTGAGTTCAACGGTGAAGAGATAGATGTTCTAGAGCTAACAGATGATGTTTTTGCCAAAGAAGGCGTAGAAATCGCGTTATTTAGTGCTGGAGGCTCAGTCTCTGCTAGATTTGCTCCATCAGCTGCAAAAGCAGGGTGCGTTGTTATCGATAATACAAGTCATTATAGAATGGATGCCGATGTGCCACTAGTTGTCCCAGAAGTAAATCCAACAGACATCAAAAACTGGAAGAAAAAAGGAATCATTGCAAATCCAAACTGCTCAACAATCCAAATGGTCACAGTTCTAAGCCCGCTTGACAAACTTTTTGATATAGAGAGAGTCGATGTATCAACATACCAAGCTGTCAGTGGTGCTGGTATCACAGCGATGGAAGAGCTAGTTGACCAGATGAAAGCGTTTTTTGAGTTCAAAATAGACGACAAGAAGCCAGTCAAATTTGCCCATAGAATAGCACTAAATCTGATTCCACAAATCGACAGTTTCACTGACAATGGATACACAAAAGAAGAGCTCAAAATGATAAATGAGAGCCAAAAAATCATGCACAAAGATATGCAAATCTCTGCAACATGTGTCAGAGTACCCGTTCTAAGAGGTCATAGCGAATCAGTAAGTATCAAGTTCTCAAGGCCAGTAGACATCAGTGCAGCCAAGATTGCTCTTGAATCAGCAGAAGGCGTGGTTGTTGAAGACGAGCCGAGCAAATCAATCTATCCGATGCCTATGAATGCAAATGGCAAAAACGACTCTTTTGTAGGTCGTATGAGGGTAGATTTATACGACCCAACAATACTTCACTTGTGGGTAGTTGCAGACAACCTTCGTGTTGGCGCCGCCACAAATGCAGTTAGAATCGCACAAAAATGGATAGAAATGGAGGCTAAATAATGGCTCACGAAGAGACAACAACGCAAGATGAGCTTACAAAAGCAATAAAATCTGACGCATTAGAAAGCTCGCTACTTGAACGAGTATTTGAAGGGGCACTTTGGAGAAGCAGATTTTTTGTTATCCTCGCTGTAGTCTCAAGCCTTTTTGCCTCAATAGTTCTTTTTATTATAGGTTCACTTGATATTTTGGATGTCTTGGCAAAAACTTGGGGATACTATATCCTAGGTGACCACAGCTACGATTTGCACGCAAAAGCAGTTGGCGAAATCATTGGAGCAATTGATTTATATCTTATCGCTGTCGTGCTTTTTATCTTCAGCTTTGGTATTTATGAGTTATTTATATCTATTGTTGACGAAGCAGAGAGCGAAAGTGGCTCAAAAATCCTGCAAATCCATTCACTTGACGAACTAAAAGATAAAATCGCAAAAGTTATTATCATGGTTCTCATTGTAAGATATTTTCAAATGGTACTTGAGATGCCATTCAATGGTGCTCTCGAAATGCTGTACCTTGCCACTTCTATTCTTGGACTTTCCTTGGCATTATACTTTCTACACAAAGGCGGTAACCACTAGTGACTTTTATAGACGCATGTTTTAAACGACCAACAAAACACACTCCAATATGGATGATGAGACAAGCTGGCAGATATCTGCCAGAGTACAGAGCCACAAGGGCAAAAGCAAAGAACTTTATAGATTTTTGTCGCAGACCTGAGCTAGCAACAGAAGCTACGCTTCAACCGATAAGCATTCTTGATGTAGATGCGGCGATACTATTTAGTGATATTCTAGTTGTGCCACTAGAGATGGGGATGAACCTAGAGTTTATCGAGAAAAGAGGTCCTGTATTTCATGACCCAATTAGCAGTTTTGGTGATCTAGACAGACTGTCAAAGGATGCTCACAACAATCTAGGTTATGTATATGAAGCCGTAAGTGCGATTAGAAAAGAGCTTCCATCGGATAAGGCACTTATTGGTTTTGCTGGCAGCCCTTGGACGCTTGCTACATATATGATAGAGGGTGGTGGATCAAAACAATATGAGAAAATCAAAAAGCTAGTCTATGCAGAGCCTACATTTATGCATCTGCTACTAAAACTTCTCACAGACACAGTCAAAGAGTATCTGCTTATGCAAATCAAAGCTGGTGCAAACGCTGTACAAGTATTTGATAGCTGGGGTGGCGCACTTGAAAAAGGCAAATTCTTTGAATTTAGCTGGAAATATATGAAAGACATCGCTGAATATATCAAAGAAAAATCTCCAGAGACTCCGGTGATACTCTTTAGCAAGGGTGTTGGAATGTATATGGACAAAATCGATGGCAACTTCGATGTTTATGGTGTTGACTGGAGCACTCCGATGATAGAAGCAAAAAAACACCTATTTGACAGATACGCACTTCAAGGCAACATGGAGCCATGTCGTCTATATAGTGAATCAGCAACTAGAGAGTGTGCAACACACCTCATTGATATGTTTAGAGGCGAAAGCGGTCACATATTCAATCTAGGGCATGGAATGCAACCAGACATGGATCCTGCAATGGCGAAATTCCTCGTAGACTTCGTACACGACTACTCCAAAAGATAAATGAAAAAGCTCTGCTTTCTAGTCGCCATTTCAATCGCTCTTGCGGCTAGTGAGCTCCATCTTGCTCTCGGTTCCAACATTGGGAGACTAAATCCTATCTTGGCTACCGATAGCTCTTCTGGTGAAATTACAGGTTGGCTTTTTGCCTCGCTGATTTCATATGACAGAGATGCAAAAATACGCCCTGAAATCGCCAAATCATACAAATTTTTGGACGACACAACGCTACTTTTTGAGCTTCGCCAAGACGCCCTATGGCATGACGGTGCACAAATTACCGCTGATGATGTCGTTTTCACATACAACACAATCAATTCACCAAAAGTATTTACTCCTTATGCCGAAGAGTTCCGCAAAGTATCGAGTGTACAAGCTGTCGGGAAGTTCAAAGTCCTCGTAAAATACAAAGAGCCATATTTCAAGGCTCTTGAGAGCTGGATGATGCCAATTTTGCCAAAGCACATCCTAGAGCATGAGCCAGACTTGATGACAGCAAAATTCAACTTTTCTCCTATCGGTAGCGGAGACTACACAATCAAAAAAGCAGAAGCCTCTCAGGATATTGAGCTAAATGCCTTTGATAACTATTTTATACACCGCCCAAAAATAGACAAAGTCGTTTACAAATTTCTGCCAGACTCATCATCTCAATTTTTGATATTAAAGACGGGCGGGCTAGATATTGGTGGGTTGTCACCGCTACAGCTCGAGAAACAGCTTGACGGCGACTTCAAAAAAAAATTCCGAATCATCGAAAAACCTGACAATAGCTATACTTATCTAGGCTTCAATCTTCAAAATTCAAAATTCCAAAATCCAAAAGTCAGAGAAGCCCTCAGTCTAGCAATAGATAGACAAGAGCTAGTTGACATCATATTTTTGGGGCATGCTAGAGTTTGTACTGGACCATTTTTACCTGATTCATTTGCCTTTAACTCAACAGTAAAAGCCCCAAATCAAAACATACAAAAAGCAAAACAACTGCTAACTGAAGCTGGCTATGATGAAAAAAATCCGTTGGAATTTGAGATAGCTACCAATTCAAACAACAGGCTACGAATGTATGCTGCAGAAATTATTCAACAACAGCTCCTAAAAGCTGGTGTGCATGTCAAAATAAAGGGTATGGAGTGGCAAGCATTTCTAAATACAGTAGTCAACCCTAGACACTTTGACACCGTGCTTCTTGGTTGGGGGCTATCTATTGTGCCAGACGCATTTACTATTTGGCACGGCTCGCAAGTAGGCAAAAAAGGTGGATTCAACTTTGTTTCATATCAAAACAAATCCGTAGATACACTTATCGAAAAAGCTGAAAGAACTGTAGACAAAAAACTTCTAGCTACCTATTTTCAAGAGATATTTGCAGATATTGCGAATGATAGACCGATACTGTTTTTATATATTCCAAACTCAATTGAAGCTGTCAATAAAAATATCCAAAACATACAACCTGGCATA
>CAZNYV010000002.1:0-57980 GCA_964577355.1 uncultured Campylobacteraceae bacterium | reverse complement strand
GGGGAGTTTTTTATTTATGATACACATAATATCGAGAGAGTGGCGCATTTGAGAGATTTTTGGCTTTTGGGCGGTGAGATGGTGGCAAAAAATCCAAACCGCTCAGCACTGTCTATTTTGTTTGATATTTTTGGTGAATCAGCGATGGAGCTAGATAGTATGGCGGTGAAATCTTTTGGCGCGCAAGAGCTTTCTATCCTTTACAAAATGTACCAAAATGGCTCAAACTCTATTCTTTCGAGCTCTGCCGGACGACTTTTTGACGGTGTGGCTAGCTATTTTGGTTTGATACAAAAAGATTGCTACGATGGCGAATCTGGTCTGCTCATAGAGTCGTTGTATGACAGTAGGGTCAAAGGGCGATATGATGTTGGGATTGGTGAGGTGGTGGATTTCTCAGCGGTTTTTGGCTCCAATGATTCGGCTGTTGTAGGTGTGAGTAAGTTTCTGAATACTCTCGCTTTTGCTATCGGTGAACTTGCCACGAAATATGCCCTGCCAGTTGTCTTTTCAGGCGGTGTTTTTCAAAATGCTACGCTTTGTAGTCTTTGTGCAAAAGAGTTGAAAAATCGCGGAATCAAAGGGTATTTTCATCGTGCTATTTCGCCAAATGATTCAAATATTTCAATCGGTCAGGCAGTTTATGCAAATTTAGTGCAAAATGGGCATATAAATTCAAATTTGGAAACAAAATGGTAATCGTAATAACAGGCGTCGGCTCAGGGCTAGGGAATGAATTGGCGCGCAGGTTTATTCTCGCTGGACACTCTATTTATATGATTTCTAGAAATATGCAAGCGATGGAAAAACTATCCTCTATGGCAGTTCACGATGTTCAAAAATGTGTTTCATATCAGGTCGATGTTACGGATTTTGAGAAACTCCAATCTATTTGTGCCGAAATTTGTTCGTTTGAGTCGCATATTGATATGGTCATAGCAAATGCTGGCATCTCTGCTGGACATAGCAGTATGGTGCAGGAGTTCGCAACCTTTAGGCAGATAATAGATACAAACTTCACCAGCGTCCATGCACTTTTTGAGCCATTTATTCACAAGATGCTCGGGCAAAAATATGGCAAATTGGTTATTATCTCTTCGCTCGCTTCGTTTGTTGCTATGCCAACTACTTTGGCGTACTCAGCTAGCAAGAGAGCATTGAACAGCTATGCTGATTCGCTTCGATTGTCTCTATCTCCAAATGGTATCTCGGTTGTGAATATTCAGCCAGGATTTATCAAGACGGCGATGACGGACAAAAATAGATTCTCCATGCCCTTTCTGATGGAACTTGATGAAGGTGTTGATGAGATTGAAAAAGCCATAGAAATGAACTACAAATGCCACTCTTTTCCATTTGTTTTTGCGAGTTTTGTTAAATTTCTAGCTATTTTGCCTCAGTTTTTGCGAGATTTTCTGATTTTGAAGTTGTCCAAAAATGCCTACAAATAAAAAAGACTTCGCTAGACAAAAGGGCTTCGCAAAAGAGCAGACTGCCGTCGACTGGCTTGTTTTGCATGGTTTTGAGATTATTGATAGAAACTTTACAGCCAAAAGTGGCGAAATAGACATCGTAGCTACCAAAGATGGCACGACGCACTTTATCGAGGTCAAGTCAGGCACAACATTTGAGCCAATTTATGCCATCACTCCATCAAAACTACAAAAAGTGATAACAACATCGCAACTGTATCGCAAAACGAAAATGCAATATGGCAACTATCAAATAGACGCTTGCATTGTCAAAGGTGAGGTTGTAGAGTTGATTGAGAATATTACAATTTAGATTATCAAATAAGAATTTTTACTACTCTATTTAGAGTCTACAGTATAGGGCTTTGAGGCTTTTCAGGATGAAGTGTGTATTATCATAATAAAGTTTGCAATTGATACTTTATGGAAGGTTTATAGATGCTAGCAAAAGAGTATTATAGTTTCAAAAAATCACTAGATGAAAAAGGGATAATGGTCTCTTTTTCTGGTTTTGTATCTGAGGGAATTTTGTTTTCACTAGGCGAGGCGCTAAAGCAAAAAATGACCCTTGATGAAACAGACATAAATACTGCAAAAAAAGTATTTTCGGTCTTTGTTGAGCAGGTTCAAAATGTTATCAGGTACTCTTCTGATAGGCTTGAAGGGGAGATTGGTCGCAAGGTCGAGCTTGGAAGCGGGACAATTACTGTTGGGCATGATAACAACAAGTTCTTTATTGTTTGTTCAAATACGGTAGATATAGCTGATGTGCCTGTACTAGAAGAGCGGTTGAAGATTTTGCAGACTCTCAATAAAGACGAGCTAAAAGCTTATTACAAAGAGAAGCTAAAAGAGGAGCCTGAGGCGCAGAGCAAAGGCGCAACGATAGGTCTGATTGAGATAGCTAGAAGAGCTAGTGAGCCGATAGAGTTTGATTTTGAGACTATAGATGCAAATAGTTCATTTTTTTGTTTAAAAGCATATATTTAAGGGAGGGGGTAGAAATGGAAAAAATCACAAGAGAAGCAACAGATAGAACTCCCGCAGTAGTTTTTGATTTTGAAGCAGGGAAACTTAGTTTTGAGGGTGAGTCATACCCAGAAGATGCCTCCGCTTTCTATGGTCCACTTCACAATGCGTTGAGTGAATTTTTGAAAACAAACGATGCGGTGGAGACGGTATTTGATATAAAACTAGCATACTTCAACAGCTCTAGCGCAAAAGTATTAATGAACCTTTTTAGCCTCTTGGAGGATGCTGCAGAGAGTGGTAAAAAAGCAAGTGTGAACTGGTATTATAGTGAGGATGACGATACGATGCAAGAGTTCGGTGAGGATTTTGCGTCGGACATGGAGCATCTGTCGTTTAATCTCTGCACACTTAGTTAGTATGCATCAAGAGTTCAGCCTATTTGACAACGAAGAAAAGGTAATAAAGCAAGCTGAAGAGCTAGCGGATAGTTTTGAGATACATGCAAAACTAGTACAAGAAAATATGAAAAGCTTGGTGACAGGCTACCGCAAAAGCTTTCGTGAGCAACAAAGGCTGGTCAGGGTTAGTGACCGTCAACAAGAGCAGCTCAGAAATATAACACTAGAGCTGCAAAGTGCAAACGAACAGCTGGAAGAACAGGCATCAAGACTGGTTCAGCTTAATGCTGCTCTGCAAGAAGAGATAGAACAAAAAAAGCTTTTGGCAGAGGAGCTAAAGGCAATTGCGACTATAGATTCATTGACTGGCGTCTATACTAGAAGACAGCTATTGGA
The DNA here is from genome assembly GCA_964577355.1 of uncultured Campylobacteraceae bacterium. Lineage (GTDB taxonomy): Bacteria > Campylobacterota > Campylobacteria > Campylobacterales > UBA6016 > CAZNYV01. Next base: position 54,742 of record CAZNYV010000002.1, on the reverse strand, counting down.
ATTTGGTGAAAATGAGCTGAAACGGTTTCATAGAACAGGGTATTCCTTGTGTGTTCTGATGCTTGATATAGACCACTTCAAGAGTATTAACGATGCACATGGACATCTCGTTGGAGACAGAGCGCTCAAACATTTTACAGAGATTTGCAAACATTCGATTCGAACTACTGATATATTGGGGCGCGTTGGTGGAGAGGAGTTTGTACTGATAATGCCAGATACAAATGTTGATGATGCGTTAGAGGTGGCAGAGAGAGTGCGGAAAAATATAGCCAATAGTGTTTTTTGCATGGACGAGTTGTGTTTTGATATTAAAATGTCTATTAGTGCAGGGCTTCATGTGGTTACAAAAGAAGATTTACTATTTGAGCAAGCAATGTCAAAGGCAGATAAGGCGCTCTATGAAGCAAAAGGTGGAGGTAGAAATCGTGTTGTTATTTTTAAAGAGGCTATTTAGTGTTGTTGCCGTTTTTTCTATCTTTTCGATAGCACTCTTAGCTGAGACAAAAACTGTAAAAATTGGGATTTTGGCACATAGAGGCGAGGATGTTGCTCGCAAAATGTGGCAGCCTACGATGGAGTATTTGAATACTGCGATAGAAGGCTATAAATTTGAGCTTGTGCCATTGGATTTCCAAAGGCTCTATGGAGCTGTGGGTGCGAAAGAGGTTGATTTTGTTGTTGTAAATACGGGTCAATATGTTGAACTTGAGGCAGCGTATGGTATTAGTCGTATTGCCACACTCACAAATCATGGACCGGAGGGGTGTCTTTGCAACCGTTTTGGTGGTGTATTCCTCACTAAGGCGGATAGTAAAATAAATACACTTGAAGACTTGAGGGGTAAAACGCTTCTGAGTGTTGACAAAACCTCTTTTGGTGGCTGGCTCATGCAGCTCAGAGAGATGAGAGCTGTTGGGATAGACCCAAATAGTGATTTGACTGTAAAGACGCTAGGTGACCATGAAAAAGTTGTGCTTGGTGTACTAAAAGGACAAGGTGATGTTGGTGCGATTCGTACTGATATACTAGAGCGAATGGCAAAAGAAGGGAAAATAGCTCTAAAGGATGTCAAGATAATTAGTAAATTATCAACGGATACAAAATTTCCATACGAGCACAGCACTAGACTATATCCCGAGTGGCCATTTAGCAAGCTAAAACATACTGACGAAGAGTTGGCGCAGTCTGTTGCGATTGCACTTTTGAAAATGCCTGAAAGCAGTGAAGCTGCAAAAGCAGCAAAGATACGAGGTTGGTCCGTTCCTGCCGACTATACTCCCGTGCATGAACTGTATCGAGAGCTAAAAATTGGACCATACAAGGATTTGGGGAAATTCAACCTGATTGATGTTCTGAAAAAATACTGGGTAGCAATAGCTCTTCTGCTTGCTTTTGTTGTCTATCTGATTGCTTCGTTGCGAAAAATTAAGCATCAGCAACAACTTTTGCAAAAAGAAAAAGCCGCGCTAGATGAAGCGCATGCTAAACTTGACCATGCCAATTCATTGGTAATGGAAAGCATAGGGTATGCTAGAAAGATACAAGAGGCATCGCTTCCAGACAAACATGCGCTTGATGGTGCTATGGCAGATGTTTTTGTCTGCTGGGAGCCGTTGCATGTGGTAGGTGGTGATTATTTTTGGATTGAAAAGATAGAAAACAAATGTTTTGTTGTGGTTATAGATTGTACTGGACACGGTGTGCCAGGTGCGTTTATGACTATGGTTGCTTCAGCCGCGCTTCATAGAGCTATCCATGATTTGAGAATGAGTGATCCAGCTGAGCTTTTGAGCGCGATAGACGAGAGGGTGCGAGTCAAGCTGAGACAAGATTATCCTGATAGCGACTCGGACGATGGGCTTGATTGCGCGATTTGTGTTTATGATATTGACACACACGAGATAACTTACGCAGGAGCGAATCTGCCGCTAATCTATGTAAAAAATGGAATTTTGGATTCTATTAAACCTACTAGGGCGAGCCTTGGATATAGGAGTATTAGACCCAAAAATCAGTTTGAAAATCACACTTTGAGCGTAGAAGAGGGTATGTCGTTTTATATGCTAACAGATGGCATTCCTGACCATATGGGCGGTGAGCCAAAAAGGCTGCTTGGTAGAAAAAGACTTGGTGAGATAATACTGCAAAACCAAGGTCTTAGTATGGATGAGCAGATGAAACACATCGAAGCTGATTTGGAAGAGTACAGAGCCGGCGAGCCTAGAAGAGACGATATGACGCTGATAGGGTTTAGACCTATTTGAAAAAGCTGGGCACTTCTTGTGCCCGATAAGTTATGCCAGAAAACTACAGCAATAATCAGCCACTTCGCTGATTTTTAGCTTGAACGATGAATTAGCTGGGACAAAATAGCTCTGTCCTTCGCTAAATGTTTGCCACTCAGAAGAGCCTGGAAGAAGCACATCCATAGATCCGCCCAGCATTTCCATCTCCTCAGCAAGACCAGTGTTGAACTCATACTCGCCTGGAAGCATTATTCCGAGAGTTTTTTTGCTACCATCGGCAAAAATAATCGTTCTACTCGTCACCTTGCCATCAAAATACACATTTGCTTTTTTTACCGCTGTTACATTTTCAAAATTCATTCTATTCCTTTGTTTTTATAAGATTGGTGCACTTTGACAATTGATTGAGCGGATTACGAGCGTTATGGAGAACAGGATGTTCGCAGTAGCGATTCCCTCGCAGAAATCACAGGATGTGATTTCGAGAATGAGCGAAGAAATTGCCAAAGAAACGCACCGCAGTCATCTCAAATCAGATTGCGCAAATATCATCTTTGCAATCTATTTTTTTCATATTGTCTTTCATTGACAAGTATGAATTAAGTGCGTTTATATATGCCTTTGCACTCGCTGTCATGGTGTCTATGTCCAGACCATGACCCAGTACAGCTGGTTTGTCGCCGTCAAACACCACTTTGACAATGACGGCTGCTAGGGCATCTTTGCCTTTTGATACAGCTTCGACCTTATAATCCATAAGAGCGCCAGTGTAGCCTGATAGTCTGTCGATGACTTTGAATACTGCATCGATTGTCCCGTCACCCACGCTCGCATCTGTTTTTTCTACACCTTCGTGCGAAATTGTGGCTGCTGCAGTTGCCAATCCGCCTTGTGCATCGGCGATTTGAAGATGGATTAGCTTGAATAGTTTCGGAATGTGATTTGTAACATCTCCGATAATCATTCTGATATCATCATCAAACATCTCTTTTTTCTTGTCAGCTATGATTTTGAATAGCTCCATCGCATCATCCAGTTCTACGACGGAGAGCTCAAATCCTAGTTGTTTGACCTTGTCGTTGAAAGCCGCCTTTCCTGAGTGTTTGCCCATTACTAGATTTTCGCCAGTGATGTCTTTGCCAATGTCGCTTGCGTTGAATATCTCGTATGTTTGTCTGTGTTTTAGTACGCCATCTTGATGAATGCCACTTTCGTGTGCAAAAGCGTTTTTGCCAACTATTGCCTTGTTGGCTTGTGGCTGCATACCTGTGACCGCGGAGACCAGCTTGCTCGCTGGATAGATCTCTTTGATATTGATATTTGTATCTCTGCCGCCAAAGAAGTCAGGACGCACTTTTAGTGCCATCACTATCTCTTCCAAAGCAGCATTTCCAGCTCTTTCACCTAGCCCGTTTATCGTACACTCGACTTGTCTAGCTCCATTCATTACGGCAGAGAGAGAGTTGGCAACACCTAGACCTAGGTCGTTGTGACAGTGAACTGAGATTATTGCCTTGTCACCTACGAAATCTACTACTTCGCGGATAAATTTGCCGTACTGTTCAGGTATCGCATAGCCGACGGTGTCAGGCAGGTTGATTGTTTTTGCTCCAGCTTCGATGACCGCAGCGACTATCTCTTTGACGAATGGTAGTTCGCTTCTAGTCGCATCTTCACAGCTAAACTCTACATCATCTGTAAATGTTCGTGCATACTTGACTGCATTTACCGCTCTTTTTATGACTTCGTCTGGAGTAGATTTTAGTTTGAACTCCATATGAATCGGGCTTGTGGCGATAAATGTATGAATTCGTCTGAATTTGGCTTTTGCTATAGCTTCACCAGCAGCTTTTATATCAGCATCGACTGATCTGGCAAGCGAACAAACAGTGCTTTTGTCGATTAATTGAGCTATTTTGTCGATTGCATCAAAATCTCCTGGGCTAGCAATTGCAAACCCTGCCTCGATAACATCAACACCGAGTTTCTGAAGCTGTCCTGCAATTTTGATTTTTTCATCAGTATTCATGGACGCGCCAGGGCTTTGTTCGCCATCCCGAAGTGTTGTGTCAAATATTTTTATTATTTCACTCATTTGTGTTTCCTAACTATCTTATTGTTCATTTTTCTGTTTGAATCGTGTTTTTCTAGTCAATAAATTGTAAGCGGCTCTAGTCGGACCACTCAACAGATACAGGCTCATCAGTAGTGTAAGCGTTTCCAAAAAATATAGGTATAACAGAGAAAACAGAGCCAAAATCGTGACAAATGTTTTCATAAAATCAGACTTGTTGAAATTGATTTTTTTGAAGCTTACAAATCGGATATTACTCACCATCAAGATGGAAACCAAGATGCTAATAATTAAAAATAGAGCCATATAATCTTTCAAATCTTGATGCCCTACATAAACAAGCGAAAGACATCCCATAAATACGGCTGCAGCTGGTATTGGCAGACCTATAAAAACATTTGGCTCCGTGTCGCTTGTCATTACATTGAACCTAGCTAGTCTGATTGCTCCAAATACAACAAATAATCCAGCTACCAAGATGCCAAATTTGCCAAATGAGTGACCGATTAGATTGTAGATAAGCATTGCAGGCGCCACGCCAAATGCCACCAAGTCAGCCAACGAATCAAACTCTACACCAAACTTGCTGGTCGTCCCTGTCATTCTAGCTACTCTGCCGTCAAGCCCGTCAAATATCAGAGAGATAAAAATATAAAAAGCAGCATTTTCAAATTCACCCTTTGCAGAGGCAATCACACTCAAAATCCCAAGAAAAAGAGATATGGCTGTCAGCATATTTGGCAAAATATAGATAACTTTTGGTTTTTGGTTGTTTTCTGTCATGAAATGAACTCTCCAAGGACTGTTTTGCCGCCAAATACTCTATCGCCAACATTGATTGCGATATTTGTTTCTTTTGGTAGATATATTGCTAGTCTAAATTCGCTTCTAACAAATGTCAATCTTTCGCAGATTCGCACTTTGGAGTCTGCTGATTTGTAAAATGCTAGATGTGATGGTATTGAGCCAGCCATAATTGAAAAAAATGATTTGTGACCGTCATGGCTTTCGAATTCCAGTACTGCTCTTTCGTTTAGGAGAGGTGCTTTTTCACTAGAGATTGGCAAAAAATTACCCCTCTCAATAAAGAAGTTTTTTAACACACCTCTAAAAGTTGAGCGAATGAAATGTGTATCCAGAACCTTGTTCCGTACGACGATTACTACAGCTTCGTCATTAAAAAACTTGCTATCAAACTCTTTGTCGATAGATACTATTCTGCCATCGCATGGTGATATTATGATGTCTTCATCGGAGTCGGCTATTCTCTCTGGGTTACGGAAAAATAGCACTGCGAATGCAAATAGTGCTAGATAAAACAGCTTGGAAAATAGTCCAAACTCATAGTAAAAAGACAGTAGCACAACAACAAACGCTATGCCTACATACCAAAAACCTTCTCTTGCTATGGGTTCAGTTGTAGTTGGTCTCATGGCGCTTCCTTATTTCTCATTTTCTTGAGCGTGTAGTTCAAGGTCTTCATCATCACTTGTTCTGGTGATGCCATTTTCTATCTCAAAATTTTTGATAATCTCTCGTACTCTCTCTTTTTCTAGTACTTCCACATCTAGTAGCTCAGCTGTCATAGTCTCTACAACTGGGCGATAAAGCTCTAAGCTTGCCAGTACTGATTCGTATCTCTCTTGGAGAGTGTTTTTGATGTAGCTATCTACTGACTCAGCAGTTTTGTCGCTATACTCTTTTGCGTTGCCGTAACCACCACCGTTTAGGAATGTGCTTTTTTGTTTTTCTAGCGTCATAAGCCCTGCAACATCACTCATCCCGTAATACATCGCCATTGCCTTGAAAATATCAGTCGCTCGCTCAAGGTCGTTTGATGCGCCAGTGGAAATCTCCCCGATAAATATCTGCTCTGCCGCTCGTCCACCTAGCAAAACATCCACCTCTGCTATTAGTTCGTGCTTTTGCATAAGGTATTTGTTCTCTTCTGGCGTATTCATCGTGTAGCCAAGAGCCGCTAGACCACGAGGGATGATAGAGACTTTGCTGACCTTTTTTGCACCTTTTGTGATTTCAGACATGACCGCATGACCACTTTCGTGATATGCGACTATTCTTTTTTCTTTTGGGCTGATTCTTCTTGATTTTTTCTCTAGTCCTGCTATTGCTCGTTCAACTGCTTCTTTGAGATTTTGTTGATTGACCTCTTCTGCGCTTGCTCGCCCAGCTAGTAGTGCCGCTTCATTGATGATGTTTGCCAAGTCTGCACCAGCTAGTCCAGCTGTGATTCTACCTATCTCTTCTAGGTCTGCTTCAGGGGAAAGCTTAATCTCTTTTGCGTGGACTTTTAGGATTTCAACTCTACCTTTGAAATCTGGCTTGTCAACTAGCACTTGCCTGTCAAATCTACCTGGTCTGAGCAGTGCAGGGTCTAGAATCTCTGGTCTATTTGTCGCCGCAAGCACGATGACTGGTGATTCCGCACCGAATCCATCAAGCTCCGCTAGCATTTGGTTGAGAGTCTGCTCCCTCTCGTCATTTCCGCCAAAACCGCCATAAGCTCTACTTTTGCCTATTGCATCTATCTCATCGATAAAGATGATACTTGGAGCCTCTTTTTTGGCTTGCTCGAACAAATCTCGCACACGCGAAGCACCGACACCTACGAACATCTCGATAAAGCTTGAACCCGCAACGGAGAAAAATGGCACGCTAGCTTCGCCTGCGGTTGCCTTCGCAAGCAGTGTTTTACCAGTTCCAGGAGGTCCTACTAGAAGGACACCTTTTGGTATTTTGGCTCCTAGTTTGATATATTTGTCGGGCTCTTTGAGAAATTCTATGATTTCACGAACTTCCTCTTTTGCCTCGTCATTTCCAGCAACATCGTCAAAAGTGATTTTCGGTTTTTCGCTATTTACTAGCTTTTTCATGCTACCTATGCCGAGCAGTCCGCCACCCATACTTTTTTGCATTCTATTTGTTAGGAACATCCAGATAGCAAAGAATATAAATACTGGCAACACCCAGCCAAAAACCAGTTCGGTTAGCCAGTTTTTCTCAGAAAAAGCGCTGTATTTGACATTTGCTTTGTCCATCATCGGTATCAAAGTCTCGTCCGGCATAACCCTTCTGGCTGTATAAACTGTCTTTGGTTCGCCCTTGCCTACCGCTTTTATGATACTTTCACCTATATTGACAGAGGCGATTTTGTCTGTTTCGATTAGTTTTTTGAGTTCGTAATAGCTCACACTCTGTACGCCTTGCGATTGCGAAAGCATCGCGCCACCATTGGCAGAGTCTGCGCCACCGTCATCGCTCAAAAACGCTTTGAAAATAGCTACGGTTAGAAGTGAAAAAAGTGCAAAAACTAGAAGTGGGTTGTTGTTAAAAAAATTGTTATTTTTGTTTGGTCCACCGCTGTTGTTGGCATTTGGATTCTTTGGTTGCATCTGTTTTTATATTCCTTAGATTTTTTTATAAATCATTGTTAGCCATTCGTCTTCGGCTTTTGTTTCGACAAGCTCTAACTCGTCGTACATATCGGTGATTTTTGACTCATATTTGTCGAGGATACCTGACAAAATAAGGTGTCCGCCACTCTTGAGAGATTTTTTCAAATCTTTTGCCAAAATCACCAGTACATCTGCGATAATGTTGGCTACGATTGTATCATACTCTCCCTCAGAGCGGACACTTCCGACCCATGAATCATGCCACTGTTCGGAATTTTTTGTGAAGTTTTCGAGACTTGCCACGATGGCTAGTTCGTCCGTATCGCATATATCGACCTCTGCGCCTAGCTTTGCACCACATAGGGATAGTATGCCAGAGCCGCAGCCTACATCTAGCATTTTGTCACCAGATTTGACATATTGCTCTACTGCTAAAATCGAGTTTTTGGTCGTTGGATGATGACCAGTTCCAAATGCAAGCGCAGGGTCTACGATGATGTCTGTTGCTCCAGCTTTTGGCTCGTGCCAGCTAGCTCGGATAAAGAACTGCCCGACTTGTATCGGCTCGAAGCCCTCTTTGAATTTTGTTATCCAGTCTTCGTTTTTTTGTTTTGTGAGGGCGCATTTTACGGTGATTTTTTCGCCAAATATTTCGCTGAGTTGTTCGGCATAGCTCGCGACTTCCTCGACGACAAATGACGGGTCGTTTTCGCTCCTGACGATGATTGTCTCATCATCCGTCTCTATCGCCTCTCCAGTCTCGTCCATGACGAAGCTCTCGAAGTCTTCTAGGTGGTCACTTGGCGTTATTTTTAGTTCAAAGTAAAACTCATTCATTGATAACCTTATTTAAGCGCTATTTATAGAGCATGTTTGCCCAAAAAGTGTGAGATAACAAGGCGAAATTTGAAGACAATAGCAAGCTATTGACAAGAATTTTAACGATGTTTAGCTTGTGCTTTTTGGAGCAAACCCGTATGGGACGCTCTTTTTAAAATATATCTTGCGTTGTCGTGCTTAACTTGTTTAGAATAACTAAACTTCGCTAACCACTCCTAACAATATACACTTTAAAAAGGCGTCATGCCTTTAAATAGTGCTTAAATAAGGTTAAACGCCTCTCTCAAATCCAGTTTGCCTTCATAAAATGCTTTGCCGACTATTGCTCCGCCGATTGTGCCGTTGGCTTTTAGAGCTTTGATGTCGTCTATGTCTTTGACGCCACCGCTTGCTATCGTAAATACTCCGCTAGCTGCCGCAATCTCGGCTGTGAAGTCCACATTTACCCCGCCAAGCGTGCCATCTCTGCTGATGTCTGTTGTGATGATAGCCTCGACACCGCTATCCGCAAAAGCTTTTGCCAAATCCGTAGCTCTCATCTGGCTAACCTCTGCCCAGCCTTCTACCGCTACAAAGCCGTCCATCGCATCGATGCCGACTGCTACAGGGAATTTTTTTGCCACACTTCGCACAAAATCAGGATTTTTGACGGCTATCGTGCCCAGTATCACACGGTTGATACCTAGCTCCATATATCTCTCTATCGTCGCTTCATCTCTGATGCCGCCACCTAGCTGGATTTTGAGGCTTGTACTCGCTCTGATTTTTTTTATCTGCTCTAGGTTTTCGGGGTTGCCTGCAAATGCACCGTTGAGATCTACGATGTGAAGCCAGTCTGAACCCATCTCTTCAAATGCACGAGCCAGATGAAATGGCTCGTCGGAGTACACCTTCGCACTCTCCATGATGCCTTTTGTGAGACGAACTGCCTTGCCGTCTTTGAGGTCTATTGCGGGGAAAATTGTCATCATAACTCCAAGAAATTTTTTAGTATTTTTAGTCCAGTTTCGCCCGATTTTTCAGGGTGTGGCTGGATGCCGTAGATATTTTCTCTCTGTACCATGCTGGTGAATTCATATCCATAATGTGTCGAAGCCAAGATGTCGGAATTGTTATTGCAGACGGTGTGATATGAGTGGACAAAATAGAGATAGCTCTCATTTTCTACACCCTTCAAAAGTGGTGAGTTTTGCTTGAAAAACAGCTTGTTCCACCCCATTTGAGGGATTTTCTCATGTTTGCTCATCTTGTTCGTGTCAAACTTGACAACTTCGCCAGATATTAGCCCAAGCCCTTCGCACTCTTCGTGCTCAAAACCCCTCTCAAAAAGCAGTTGCATCCCGAGACACACGCCAAGGAGCGGTTTTTTGTCGCTTAGATTTTTGACCTCATCGAACATTCCACTCTCTCTCAAATGTCTCACCGCGTCGGGAAATGCTCCGACACCTGGCAAGATTAGCTTATCGTAGTTTTTTAGGCTTGAGGCGTTGTCGACTATCTCGGCATCAAACCCGACTTTTTGGCATGAGTTGTGGACACTTCTGAGGTTGCCCATGCCGTAGTTTAAAATTGCAATTTTCAAGAGAATTCTTCCTTTTATACATCACACTATTTGGTAGATTATACAGAAGTTTGGTTTGAGGTTGTGAGGAGTCTTCTGTATATTTGATGGTCAATATTTCTTGTTTGTAGTGACCAAAATATCTTTTTCGCTCATCGCTTCTGTCAATGTTTTTAGATTTTTGAGTGCAAAAAGTCGCAAATCCTCACCTTTTTCTTTTTTGAATTCGCTAGAAAATCCACCTTTGGAGAAGATGACAAAGGTGTCAGGGCTTAGTTTTGCTTTTGCGCACTTTTCTTGGAGCTTGGTTAGCTCTGATTTGTTGGCTTTGGCTTTGGAATATTTACACGCACCAGCTACGATTTTGCCTGATTTTGTCTGTCCCAATATCTCTATTTCCACACTTTTGTCCCAGTATGAACCGATGCTTTTGAATGTATCTTCCGCAAAAGCTTTTTGTACAAGCGCCATGACAAGCCCTTCATAGATTTGACTCACGAACTCCTGCTTCGTATTGCTCCAATGCTCTTTGACTTCGGCATAATTGCCATCTCTGACACCCTTGTAATATGGTGAAATCGTAGCAAACCAAAAACGCATAAATGGTGTCACAAAAAGCAGTCTGCCAGAGACTTCCTCATTTTCATCAGCTGGCGCCTCTTGAGATGCCTCGTGATAAAGCAATCCTGCGTCAATCAGAAACCCCGCCGACTCTTCCCCGTCTTTTCGTGAGAGGCTAGCTCTTTTGAATGCTGAGTGCTCGCGCCTATCTCCAGTCGCTAGTGCTGAGAGTAGCGCATGATGATTTTTGTTACTTTGGGTGATTTTCGCGATGTCGGCATGTATGTATCGGTAGTTGGCTAGGATTTTTGTCTCTATAAGTTCATCTAGCTCTTTTGTCATATCCACGCGCCATCCAGTTCCACCAAAAACCGCGAACAACTCTATCGCTTTTTCGAGGTCATCAGCTTTGTTTTGAAAACAAAATGAGCGGAATTGCGCAAGAAGTGTTGGGTGTTGTGACATGATAGAAGCCTTGTGTTGTTTTGGAGATTATAGCCTAAATCAACACTCGATTGTTCTATCTGCCTTTTTAGAACTCCATAGTATAATTTGCACTTCAAATCTGCAAATAAATCACGGAAAAAATAAATTATGAAAATACTCTCAGGAATACAGCCATCAGGCGAACTTCACATAGGCAACTACTTTGGCATGATAAAGCGCATGGTGGAGAGCCAAGATAGTGGCGAGCTGTTTTGTTTTATCGTCAATTATCATGCGATGACAAGCCTCTCGGACGGGCAAAAGCTTCGCGACAACTCGCTAAATGCCGCGATAAATATGCTCTCCCTTGGCATCGACCCGAACAAATCAACATTTTGGCTCCAATCAGATATGCCAGAAGTGCTTGAGCTTTATTGGATACTTTCCAACTTTACACCGATGGGGCTACTAGAGCGGGCACATAGCTACAAGGACAAAACAGCCAAAGGCATAGCGGCAAATCATGGGCTTTTTAGCTATCCCGTGCTGATGGCAGCAGATATTTTGATATTCAATGCCGACAAAGTGCCAGTTGGCAAAGACCAGATCCAGCATGTAGAGATGGCGAGAGATATTGCCATCAAATTCAATAACCAGTATAGCGAGATATTCCAGCTTCCAGTGGCGGTTATTGATGACAATGTTGCAACAGTACCAGGGCTGGATGGTGCTAAAATGTCCAAAAGCTATGGCAATACGATAGATATGTTCGATGATGAAAAATCACTCAAAAAAAGAGTGAACAAAATAGTCACAGACTCGACGGCAGTAGAAGAGCCAAAAAATCCAGACACCTGCAATATCTTTGCCATAGCAAAACTGTTTATGAATGCGGATGAACTACACGACCTAAAAGCAAGATATGCAAAAGGTGGCGAGGGCTATGGTGTGTACAAAAAAGAGCTTGGTGAGCGGATTTGGGAATACTTTGCTCCATTCCGTGCGAAGCGTGAGCACTATCTATCACATACCGATGAAGTACTGGATGTGCTAAAATTTGGCGCTAACAAGGCTAGAGAAAAATCAGCAGATACAGTCGAAAAAATAAGAACAGCAGTGGGGATACTCAGATGACGGAACTGATGGCACTCAAAAAACATTATAGATGGACGCATATTGACGAGGAAAATATGTTGAAATTAGCTCCTTTTGCGACCAAAAAGTGTAGTGATTTTAGCAATAAATTTTATGAGTTTATACATACTTTTGATGATGTCGGCAAGTTCCTTAGCAATGAAGATGTGCTGATAGAGCACAAAGAAAAAGTCGCTGGCTGGTTCATGATGCTTTTTACTGGCAAATATGACGAAGACTATATGCGAATGCTATTCAAAGTGGGTCTTACTCATGTAAAAATAGGGCTTGAGCCACACTATGTCAATAGCGCGATTTCGTTTGTCAGGGATTATCTCAATGAGTGCATTTCTGACTCATTTCACGACAGGGTGACTAGGGATGCCATCCGCGCTTCGATGTCAAAACTGCTCGATATGAATCTCGATATGATAAGTTCGTCGTACAGACAAGAAGAGCTTAGGCAATATTTCGCTAGTTCTAAAATCCAAAAAAACATCATCAGCGGTATTAATCGGTTTGCATTTATGCTAGATACTACGCTAGTCATAATATTGGCTTTTATCGCTGTTGTGGCTATAGGTTTCTTGCTTGGTGAAATCGCAAATATTTTCCTAGAGCCTTATGAGGCGAACAAATATATTGTAAAAATACTGGGCGACTTGTTGATATTGTGGTCGGTTAGTGAGCTGATTCAAGAAGGGCTCAAACATACAAAAGGGAACAAATTTGCCGTCAAAAGCTTCGTTGCGGTAGGTCTTGCAGCTTGTATTAGAGAGATATTGATAGCTTCGCTATCTCATCAAGTGGAGACAATACTTGTGTTGACGGCGACAACGCTATCGCTTGGAGCGGTATATTTCTTGCTTTCAAAATCTCAATCAGAAATCTAAAGGGCGTATATGTACAAAGTAGAAGTTATAAAAAAATGTGGGTGCTTTACAAAAAGTGGATTGGCGCCTGAGTATGAGTTTGATACATTGGATGCGGCGCAGACAAAAGCGCACGATTTGGTTACAAAATTCAACGAAGAGTTTTGTGCAAAGCACCGTTTCAAAACAGAACACAATGGAAATGTGATAAAAGTAATAGAAGATGAGGATTATTAATTGTTAGACCTGAAATCGCTTCAAAATGATTTTGATACTACTGCAAAAGCACTAGGCAAAAGACATCTGGATGTAGGCCTCCTAGATACACTAAGGGAGCTAGCTTCAACAGCAAAAACCCAAAAACAACAGCTCGAAGAGATGAGGGCGGAGCAAAACGAAAAGAGCAAACTATTCCCGATTTACAAAAAAGAGGGCAAAGATACGACCGAGCTAAAAACGCTGCTCGACACACTCAAAGAAGAGATAGCACTCAAAGAGAAAGCATTTGCGGTCATTGAGGAGGATTTGGAAAAATTTGCCCTAACCATACCAAACACTCCACACGATAGTGTGCCAGAGGGCAAAGATGAGGATGACAATGTCGAGATGGCAAAAGTCCTGACTCCTCCTAGTTTTGATTTTGCAGTAAAAGACCATGTAGAACTAGGCGAGAGTCTTGGATGGTTGAGCTTTGAAAAAGGTGCAAAACTATCCAAAAGTAGATTTGTTACACTGCATAAAGATGGTGCAAAATTAGAGCGAGCGCTAATAAATTTTATGCTTGATTTTAACGAAAAACGAGGCTTTGAAGTGACATCTGTGCCTTTTATAGTCAATGAAGACACGATGCGAGGAACTGGGCAGCTACCGAAATTTGAAGAAGATTTGTTTGAGGTGAGTGCAGCTGACGAGAGGAGGCTGTTTCTGATCCCTACCGCAGAGGTGCCGCTAACCAATCTGTATGCGGATGAGATAATACCAAATGAGCAACTTCCTATAAAAATGACAGCGCATAGTCCGTGTTTTCGTAAAGAGGCAGGAAGTGCTGGGCGAGATACTAGAGGGATGATAAGGCAGCATCAATTCCACAAAGTAGAGCTTGTTGCAATCTCAAAACCAGACGAGAGTATGCAGATGCTCGATGAGATGGTGGCTTGCGCGTCAGACATGTTAAAAGAACTAGGTCTTGCGCATAGACTGCTCACTCTTTGTGGTGGAGACATGGGGTTTAGTGCAGCAAAAACCATAGACATCGAGGTTTGGATACCTTCTCAGGATAAATACAGAGAAATCAGCTCCATCTCAAATTGTGGTGACTTCCAAGCAAGGCGTGCCAAAATCAGATACAAAGATGAAAAGTCAAACAGACTAGTCCACACACTAAACGGCTCAAGCCTTGCGGTCGGTAGAACGATTGTTGCTATTATGGAAAATTTCCAAAATGCTGATGGTAGTATTACTATTCCAGCAACACTCAAAAAGTATTTATAGACAGAGCAGATGGCAGAAGAAGAAGTTGTAATTGTAGAAGGCGATGATGATGGAGGATTGAACCTCGACATCAAGCCTACAAAAGAGCAAAAACAAGAGGGCGGGACTGCTTCGGCTACGACAACTTCAGAAGGTGAGTCAGCAAAGGAACCAAAATTTACATTTAAACTAGATAGAAAAAATATTATATTGTTGGCTGGCGCTGTTGTTATGCTTATCGCGGCGATAGTATTCACTGTCTATCTCGTGTCGCATAGAGCGCAAGATGATAACTCAACAGCCACAGGGCTGCTGTTTGGTGGTAAAAGCTATTCGCAAGATCAAGCTGCAAAAAGAGTGGCATACGATAGAAATGACATCGAAAGATTGATAAAAAAAGCAAAAGCTCTCTATGACAGTGGCGACAAGGAAAATGCGCTCAAGCTTTACAAAGAAATATCAATGTTTAATGAGTCCATTTCTAGCTATAACCTCGGTGTAGCAAAGATGAATGAGAAAGATTATTCTAGTGCCATTACATATTTTAAAGTTTCACTAGAAAACGGAGATAACGAATTTCCTGCGGCTATAAACGCAACATTGTGTGCTATCAAGCTCGGAGACAAAAAACAAAAAGAGCACTTCTTGGAACTGGCAGAGCAAGCACTTCCAAAATATGTCTCATCCCCGCTATATTCGTACTACTATACATTGCTACAGTACTATAGTGGCAACTATTTTGAGGCACTAGCTTCAATAAATGCCAAAACTTCAAATTATTTTGACAAAGAAGTTGGGCAATTGGCTCCGAGACTTTATCTGATACACGATGACCCTATAAATAGTCTCGACTATTTATTAAAAATCAAAAATAAAGACAACCTAGCGCAAGGCTTGCTTTACGCGAGAGATGGTAGATATATTGATGCAGAGCAATCTCTCGTTAAGGCGCTTGGAGATGGGGCGGATAGTGTCAAAACAAATATGGCTTTGGCTCTTATATATCTCAAGACAGGTGCCTGTGTAAGTGCCTCAAATGCTATTACAGAATCTGTGGGTGTGTCAGAAATAAATGCCACAAATATGTATCCAATCAAGGTGGTGCTGCGCTCGTCTGCATTTGATAGCGATGCGGTACAACAAAAGCTAGCTAGTGAATTTTTGTATGACTCCAAGACCCAAAATCAAATTCTATTTTATTATGCTCCTTTCAAACTATTCAACCCTGATAAGTCGATTGCATCTATAAAAAAAGGTCAAGCTGGTATCTTGATAAACGATAACAAGGGTGGCGCGGAATATCTATCGGGTGCAGCTAAAACATCAAGGGCAAATGCAGAAATAGTCAGAGGGATAGAGTATGCGATAAATGGGCGAGTCTGGCTCGCAAACAAAACATTTAAAGCCCTTGAGAAGCAATATCAAACACACTCTATTTTGCTTTACAATCTAGCTCTCACATATGCTCAGCTTGGCGATATGAGGCTTGCCAACAAATATTTCACTCGCTCATACAATCTCGACCAAAGGAATCCTGAGGCGGGTATCTTTGCCATCATAACTGCAAAAGAGATGGGAATAGACTTTGAGAAGATAAAGATACCTCTTGATGAGCACTTTACAGAACAAAAAACAACAGGTAAGATGGACGAGATAACTATGCTGTACAACATAGCTACTGATGCCACATATGGAAATACTGAATGGATGTTAAAGAGCGAAAAGAAAAGTCCTTTTGCTTGTGCTATTGCAGTTATGCTTGCACTCAAAACAAATAAGATGCAATCAGCTATAGAGTTTTCCAATGCACTGCTTAGACAATCTCCAAAAGATATTGTGGCCTCTGCAATTGGACTCCATTTGGCTGATAACGGCAAGGATGTGAAGACATTTGCAAAAAAAGTTCAAAGCTTTATGCTGAGGGGTGACTACGATAAGAACAGTATTTTTTACGGTCCAGATATAGCGTATCGAACATATATAAATTTAGCAAGAATATCGGGTCTGGTGTATATTGCTGAGCAACTGTTTGATGAAAAGCTGAGGACTGAACAATATGATAGGGTTCAACTGCTCAAAGCTTGGTCTGTGTCAAAAGTATTTATGAAAAAGTTTGATGAAGCCAACAAGGGTTTGAGTGAGGTAATTTTCAAAAACGATAATCTCAATCCTGAAATACTCTTTTATGCTGGTACCTCTGCGATTGCATCTGGCAAAACTGCTGAGGCTATATCGTTTTTTGAACTTTCCAAAATGGCAGAAAAACTCAACCCAGAGTCATTATATATCCTCGGAATGCTTTATCAAGAGGCTGGAAGTCTAAAAGTGGCATCAGGAAGCTACAAGCAGATAAAAGATGTATATACCTCGCAGTTTTTTGATTTTGAACTAAAACCAAAGCTGTATTGATGGTATTTGAAAAATGCTAAAAACCATTTTAGCCATTTCGATTGGCTCGTCTTTTGGTGCTGTTTTTCGCTGGTTTTTGGGTGTCAAATTAAATCCTCTGTACGAAAGCATTCCACTAGGAACGCTGGGCGCGAATCTTATCGGCGGCTATCTAGTTGGATTTTTCGTCGCGTTTTTTGCCCAGAACTCTCATCTCTCGCCTGAGTGGAGAGTGCTTGTTATTACGGGTTTTTTGGGCGGTTTGACAACATTTTCTACATTTTCGGCTGAGATAGTCTCGATATTGCAAAATGCAAAATACTCAACGGCACTCATTGGTATCTGCCTTCATCTCGGCGGCTCGCTGTTGATGACAGTGGCTGGAATAGCCACATTTTGGCTCTTAGCCAAATTTTTTGTATAAGGACTATGGATGAAAGGGTATAAAATATCGTTTTTCTCAGTTAGAAGCAGACGGTTTGACGGGCTTAGTATTGATGAGTTTTTGCTCCGAGAAACAAGGACTGTCGGTATCAAGGGAATAAGCATATTTGATATACAAAAAGGATACGACCATCAAGGAGTTTGCCATAGTGCTGGCTTCTTTGAGCTTGTCGATGAGGCTATAGAAATTGTGGTTGTAGCAGATGGTGACGCCTGTGAGAAGCTATTTGCCAGATTGGCAACTAGCAAGGCAAATATATTCTACACCAAAACCGCAGTGGAGTTTGGGGTTAGCTGATTTTTGTGGTTTATTTAATTTCCAGCTGTTTTTAGTGCATTGATTTTCTTGCGAATATCCTCGGCTTTTGCTGGTTCTGCATTTTTGTCATATATATTGGCTAACCTCTCGTAGGCAGATAGGATGACTGTTTTGTAACCTTCTTGCTTGGCTATAGTCAACATATTTTGGTATATTTCTTGATTGCTAGAGTCATACTTCCCAACCACTCCGAGAGCGACTAGCTTCGATATGTTGTCGTTTATATCCATACAGTTTTTGATGGCCTGATTGTAGTTTTTGTCTAGGATGCTTTTTGCTACACCTTGATACTCTGCTGGGAGGACAGCAATGTCGGAGCTGCCAAACTCAGCGTTTATAAACCTTTTGTAACTTTCTAGCTTTGGATATGATTCGATTTTGCTCAGAGTAACATAGCCAGTCATATTTAAATCTTGCAGTGTTGCGCAGTCCATGGCGCTATCGATTAGCTCGATTTGTTGCAAATCATAGATACTGCCACCTTGAGAAACAGCGTTTTGAGCCTTCTTCTTGATAGTTTTTGACAAGCCACCGCTGTCGTTTAGTTTGCTAAGTTCTAGTCTTTGAACATAGCCAGAAGCGTTGGTTACCCATGCTGGCGAGCCTTTTGATGAACACGCTGTCAAAAAAATCAGAATAGTCGTTAGGGCAAAATATTTCAACATATAAGTTCTCAAGGTAGTTTAATCTCCTTTTTTTCTTTGAAAGGTATCTTGCTATCGATTTCTATGAGTAGGTCATTTGTTGATTTGAGTGCCATGTCTATCTCTTTTGTCAGAGGAGCCAAATCTTTGCTCGCATCGGCGCCGTTGGCTGTTATTTTTCTGACATTTTCTAGGTTTTTGTTGATATTTACAAGCATCTCTCTAGTCTGCTTCATAATGCCATCGTCGTCAAAGACTGTTTTGTCTGTTTTGTCGAGAAGTTTTACTATTTGTGCGGTTATTTTTTTTGTATTTTTGAGAGTTTCGGCAACATCTTCTCCGCTTGTGTTGTTGCCAGTAGCCATTGCTGCTGCGGAATTCTTTTGTGCTAGAGTGTTTGATACTGTTTCTAGGTTTGCTGAAATCTTGTCAACTCTCTCCATGATGGGTTTTGCTTTTGCGATGGCGTCATTGATGCTGTCGGCTATCTCTATTTTTGCATTTGCTCTGTTTGCCAAAATAGGATACTCAAGCCCCGCTGTCTCTATGACGATTTTTGGAGAACCGATGAGTGGCTTGGTAAATACAAAGTGGCTGTTTTTTCTAATCCATTTTGTGTGCTCTCTTGGAACTCTGATGTCGACCGAGACAGTTCCATTTGGAGTCAGCTTGACATCTGTTATTTTGCCTATCTCAAAACCAGAAAAAACAACGGGTATTCCCTCGATAATACCATCAGCTGAGCCAGAAGTGAGGTGATACACATTTGTATCAGTGAGTATCTCTTTTTTGTATGCAATATATACCAACGAAGAGATGATGACAGCTACAGAGAAGATAATATATAGACCTACTTTGAATTCGATATTTTTAATCATACTGTTTTTTATACCATTTCATATTGGATTTTGTATCAAAAATCGAGATTTTGGAGCAAAAGTCACTCAAAACTGCTACGCATTTATCGAGAAAATCAGAGTCACTCTCATTGCTCAATAGGGTTGTTGCCCTGTCAATAATAACAATACCATTTACAAGGCACGCTCGCAATAGCATAGTCGCAAATAGCTCCCTTTCGTCGAGGTTGCTTGGCATCTTGTATATAGATTCTCTATCAAAACCAAGCGCCTCAAATGAACTTTGCACAATAAAATTGCATTGGCTATTGTTACTATTATAGTGGTTTACTATAGCAATATTTTCATATGCGGATGTTGATGCCAAGAGAGGAAGCGTATTTGAGACAAGCCCAAAAAAAGCACTCTGCTTCATCTCTGCTATCTTGTTGTCAGCTACTGCATTGTTATATAAAAATGCTAGAGAAATCTTATCGCTAATGTTAGCACCTCTATTATCATGATTATCAGTAACAGTCTCAGGGTTCCGCTAGATATGAGAGAGCCTATTTTGTAGTACGACACAGAGGTGTTGTATCCGTTGCTGGTCGGAATCGTAAAAATAAATAAGCCTATCAGCAACCCTTTGATGAAAAATATGATGATGTCAAATATATCGATAGATTTTGCAACACTATATATAAATTTCCCAAGATTGATTTCAAAAAATATAGATGAGAAGACAAATGCGCTGATGACCATGATAAGCGAAAAAAAGTAGCTGAGAAAAGTCACTGAGATGACTCCAGATATAACTCTCGGCACAAAAATATATTCAAGTGAATCTATGTTGAAAAACTGAAGCGTGTCCATTTCTTTTGTAGCTTTCATTTGCGCTAGTTCAACATTCATCGGTAGGGAGGATTTGATAATTAGAAGCATTGTTGTGATTATTGGTGCTATTTCTACAGCAAAAAGCTTGACAACAACATCTCCAGTCATATCCGACAAGCCATACTGCTTGAGTACATTCATAATCACACCTATGAAGAGTGAGCCAAACACAATACTTGTCCACAGAACACTAGAAAAATTCTTGTAAAAAGAGAAATATAGCTGTTTTGTGATTTCGTAAATTATCGGTTTTTTGACGATAGAAAGGGTCACAAGCTTTTTTGACAGAGAAACATAAAAGTCATAGGATTTCCCGAAGGAGTCAAATGAAGCTATTGCGTTAGCTCCAATTCCTTCGATAATCCGATAAGGTTTTGCCCTACTTTTTTTCTTTATCCATCTCATCCTCTGCACTGTTTGATGTATAGTGATTGATTTCATACTTGATTTTTTGAAGTCTCTCTTTTTGATAATCGATGATGGCTTGTTTTGGTATCATACCGCCAGCGAAACTTTGGGCTGGTCGGTATTTTTTGAACATACTCTCTTTTTGTTCTTCAAATGAATCTAGCTTTTCATATGTCATATTTTTTGTGACAAATACCTCTAGGTTACTATCTTTTTTGAACTCTTCGACAAGCTGTTTTTCTTTTGGGTCTTTTAGATTTCTGAAATTGTCATACACAACCACTTCTATGATTCCATTTATCTTTTTTACCATCCCGATGTGACAGTTGTTTCTGGCTATCTCGATAGACTCCATATCACCTTTGGCATAGCCATAAGCGTAAAGATTTTTGCTACTGTGGTCTTTGCCGTACCAGCTAGGAGCTCCTTCCACATTTATACTTTTTATTGAATCCAAGTACCCCTCAAAAAGATAGCCTGTGAGACTGCTTACAAGCTTAAGAATTATTACCTCTAGCATCTATACCCTTTCCGTTGATTTTATTTAGACAGATTGTATATCCTACTTCATCTGTTTGTTCTAATTGCTCAAATATGTTATCGCTCATACTAACAATTTCACCCTCCTCTATTTTATCAAATATAGTTTGGAAATATTTGCACTTTCTTTGGTTGTGTTCATTGTTTTCAAGCAGCTCATAAATATCAATTTTCTTCTCTTTTCCTTTGAGCGGAACTCGCCCTAGATACCTGCACAAGAACTCATTTTCATCCAGCTGAACCTTCGTTGATTCGCTGATGATGATTCCAGTCCCAAAATTTTTATTTATCCCCTCCAGCCTAGAGGCAATATTTACATTGTCACCTATTGCAGTATAATTGAATTTATTTGCTGCACCCATATTGCCGATTGTAACCTCTCCGGTGTTGATACCAATACCCATCGCAATCGGGCGTTTTGAAAATTTATCAAACTCTTTGTTCATATGTTTTAGAGCCTCTTGCATCTTGAGTGCGCACCTGCAGGCAACAGCTGGGTGGTCTTGGCAATCTAACGGAGCGTTGAAAAAAGCCATAATGGCATCCCCGATATACTTGTCAACAGTCCCGTGTTCGTCTTGGATGATTTTGGTGAGAGGTGTGAAATAGCTATTTAGTAGAGAGACGAGCTCTTTTGATGTCAGTGATTCAGATATGGTTGTGAAATTTCTAATGTCGCTAAAGAGGATGGTCAACTCTTTTTCCTCACCAGTTAGAGTTAGTTTTTCAGGATTATCGACTAGTTGCTCCAATAAATCTTCTGACATATAGTTTGTGAAAGCACCTTTGATAAATTTTGCCTGCTTTTCGTCAATTTTGAAAGTCAAAAACTCATTCAAAACTACAGAAAATGAAATCGCAAAGAGTGGATAAAATGTATTTAGCCATTGGGCTTTGTATGAGTACAGAACAATCGAAACGCAAAAATACATAATATATGTCAGAGCATAGATGGACATTCGATGGGAGATGTTTTTGACCCTAAACTGAACAAATAGAGGAAGCAGGAAGAATAGTGCTATAAAAGCGCTATCGAAGAGTTTTTGTTGATTTAAAATCGTTCCTTGCAGAACATTTGAGATGAATGTAGCGTGCAGTATTGGACCAGCGATTTGTCCGAGTGGTGTCGCTCTGATGTCGGATATTCCAGCTTCGGAGATTCCTACGATGACTATTTTGTTGTCAAAAAAGCTCGGCTGTACCTTGCCTTCAAGAACATCCGCAAAGGAGATTAGATTGTAGCTTTTGAGAGGATAGTAGTTCAGTTTCGCAAAGCCATCGGTATCTAACGAAATTTTTAGGTCGTGGAGCATTAGATATTGTTGATAGTCGTTACTGGCAAGTTCCGCATCTATATTTAGTGCATACCTGAGAAGCTGAACCCCAAGTGATGGTAGTACTGAGTTGTTGTAGATAAAAGCTGCAGGGTATCTTCTAAAAAGCTCGTCACTGTCTGGAACTGTTGAGAAGCAACCCGAGAGCTGTGTTGAATTTAAAATAGGTTCGATGTTTAGCTCAGCATATGGGAATTTGTAAAATGGAAGCTTGCCATCAAGCCTCTCCATGGATGAGTCTGCTAGTTTTTCTAGTTGGTTTTTGTTTGGCTGTTCTGTGGCTCGTGGTCTCAAGAAAAAACCGCCTATGACATTGCCTTGTTTTTCTATTTGTTTTGCCAATGCTAAGTCTGATACTTCGCTGGAGTTTTCTGAAAAAACAATATCCAGTCCTACGGCTTTTGCACTTGAAAGCTTCTCAAGCCCCTTGGCTAGTAGCGCCCTATCCCAAGGCCATCTGCCGTATTTGTTAACACTTTTCTCGTCAACTACAACAATTTCCACGCTTTGTTCTGGATAATTGCTGTTGAATGCATAATTTATATCGTTAAATTTGAGTGAGATTTGTTGAAAGGGTGGCACTTCGTAGTACCACACGAGCAGGGTGAGAGCGAGCGAAGCTATAACTAGTATGTATCTCGCTAACAGGTGCTCTCTCATTTGAAGTTTTCAAGCTCCTTGAACTCTTCTGTGATTTTGTCATTAAATTTGTTTTCGTAAACTTTTTTACCATTGAAGCTAACTGTTTTATCTGGTGTCAGTTCAAAGGATTTTTTGAATTCCACAAACTCTTTTTCAAGGTCTGATTGGTATTTTTGATACTCTGATTTTATACCCTCTGCAAACTCTGCATAATCACCTTTTGGTTGTTTTTTGTGTATCTCAAAATTACCGTCATTTGAAGTGACATCAACAAGTCCTTTTTTGAGAGAAACTCTATTGTCGTCTTTGTTGGAGGATACTATAAACTCTGTGCCTTTGACACCAATGGTTGCGAAGTCAGTAGCTACTTTGAAGCTATCGTTGGCATTTCGCTTATTTACAGCGTATAGACTTTTACCCTCTGATTGCATCGCCAAATCTGGTGACTTGAACTCTACTTTGCTTTGTGAGCCAACAACTATGCTTGTGCCATTGGTTAGTTTGACAAGTGCCTTTGAGCTCTCCCCAGTAATAACAATGTCGCTGGCAAAAATTTCATCGCCTTTATTGGCATTTAATTTTTTGATTGTACCTGCTTTTAAGAGCTTTACACTGCCCTCGGTTTTATCTATTTTACCAACTGGCGGTTGGGCTGCAAAAAGCAAGCCCACAAACAAAGACACAAATACCAAAAATATTTTTAGCACTTCTTACTCCTTGATTTTTTACTTTTGAAGAACTATTGTTTTTGCGATGTCAACATCCAGATATACAGCTCATCAGTAGTTGTGTCATTCCATATTCCTGCGATTGAAGCGCTTATATTTCTCCCATCAACCGTTTGGAAGCTATAGCTTTCCATCATCGTTGATGCACTCGAATTGTTAGCCACGGTACTTGTTTTGAGGATGTTTGAAACTTTTACGCCTAGTTGCCTTGCTATTTCATCTATTGCTCTACTAACTGCAAGCTCTCTTTGGGCGGATATACCATTGATATGCATTCCAGAAATACCCACACCGCCTATTTTTCCATCTTGACATGGGCTGTAAAACCAAGCAGGTTTGGTGTTAGAGCTTGTAGCTGAATTGATTGCAGGAGCTGATGGTTTAGACGAGGCGTGTTGGAGTTCTGCACAACCTGTAAGAAGTACCGAGGCAACTAAAATGATTAGTGCCCCGTATATTTTCATGATGTTATTTCACCATTTTATCTATTTCAGCACTTAGCTCATCTTGAGCTTTTTTACCCTGAAATTGTTGCCATAGCGCTTGATCGTTTTTGAGAGAGCTTTTGACAGAGTCGTTTGTGGCTTTTGCAACTGCATTTGGATCCATCACCATCAATACAAACATCTCACCATCGTCAGCTACCCAAGTAGATTTTAGTTTTGAACCAGCAAGTGTTTGGCTTGCAACTTGTTTTGAAACAGAGCTAGATACTTTGTCGATAGTCGCCGCATTGCCCACACCTGTTACTTGTGTAAAGTCTTTTACCATGTTGCTAACTTTTAGCTCAAGTTGTCTGACAAGCTCATCTCTACCGTTTGCCATCGCTTGCGTTCTTTGGAAGTTAAACCCTGCAGCATTTGGTCCAGCACTACCAAGTGCACATATTCCGCCCTCAAGGTTTGGATTAAGTACCCACGATGGAGCACCAGCAAATTTGTTTTTTACAGCAGCAGGTGCTTGTGCTACTGGAGACTGCTCAGCAGCGCAACCAGCAAATAGTACTAGAGATGCCGCAGCAATAACGCTTTTTAGAACTCTTGATTTCATGTAAATTCTCCTCTTTTGTGTTTAGATTGATGGCATTTTGCCTGCCTTGTGCCAAAACCATTCAAGTCGCAAATGACTCACAAAACGATTTATGCTATTTAAGCAACATTATTATTAAAGTTGA
Source organism: uncultured Campylobacteraceae bacterium (assembly GCA_964577355.1). Classification (GTDB taxonomy): domain Bacteria; phylum Campylobacterota; class Campylobacteria; order Campylobacterales; family UBA6016; genus CAZNYV01. The sequence continues at coordinate 29,791 of CAZNYV010000002.1, read as the reverse complement.
CACAGAAAGTTCTTTGGACTATAGAATGTTTTTGATTCAAATTATTTTGTAGGCACAAACTTTGCCTCCATTCCTTTGAATGATGGTTGACTTGTGCCAGGTAGAGCATAGAAATATGTGCCGTCTGTTACAAAATATTTCTTGCCATCTAGCATATAAAAATCGCCACTGCCATTGTATGAAACCCCAAGTGAAATATGACCAGGGTAGAGCAGTCCGATGCTATCAAGCCCCAAAATTTCTCGATAATAGTTTGAAAGCATCATGGCTCTATGCTTGCAATCGGTGTATGGCAATAGTATTGCTTGCTCCAAAAATAGTGGTCTTTCATACCCGTACGCCTCAAAAGTTGTTTTGTAAACAAACGCTTTTTGGGTGAATTTGAGTATAAAAGCTACAGATTTTTCTTTTGAGTAGTTGTTTTGCTTGATGGTCGAAAATAAATTTGCAGCTATTTCACCAGCTAGTGCCTTGCCTGAGCGAGATTGCATATAAACTGCATAGTCTGTAACAGGATACATATCCATCAGCGATGTTAGATTTTCATTTGGGTTTACTGTCATTTGGTATGGTTTGTCATCAAAATCCCAGCTAAGCTTGACAGGTTTTTTGCTTGTGCCAAGTTTTGGGTCATTGTGCATTATCATATCTATTGGTTGACCAACACTATCATCTGGTGAGTTTGAAAAATAGAGAGCTTTGGCAAAGCTGGCTCTTGGATGAGCATCTATTGCAAATATATAGAACCTGCCACCATCTTTGTCTATATATGCTTTCGAGAACAGCTGTTGTTTTGTTTCCAATAGTATATAAGGCGCTCCTGAGTCATCTTCAGCAAATCGTGCTCTATATCCAAGCCCTCTCATAATGTCGATGGCGTGAAGTGTTTTTATCTTTTTTTGGTTTTCGGTGTAGAGTGTATTGACAAGTGTTTGTACAAAGATAAATGAGTCCCAGTCGTTTAGATTGTAATTCTGTCTGATAGAGGACATCTCTTTTATCAATCGAGCGTCATTTTGCTTGATTTTCATTGCTATTTCTGATGTATTATTGCCATTAATAGTTTTTGTAAATTTAATATTTTCTGGTGTCAAATCAATATTCGTCCCAAAAAAGGCTAGTTGGAATTTTTCAGGTGTTACAACAGAGGGCTCTTTTGTGACAGGTACTGGCTCTGGTTTGATAAGTTTTGACGGGTCTATCTTGTCTAATTTGACAGTCTTGAGCTGTGAATCGCTCGGAGTTCCCTCTGGAATTTTGTTGATTGGCTTGACAGTAACGGGCTCTGGCTTTGGTGTCTCAATCTTTGGAGGTGTGCTTGGTTTTGCAACAACTGGTTTTGGTGGCAAAACTTTCATATTTTGATAAGGATTTACTTTGTCAGGAATCCCGCCAGCGGTTTTAGAGAATGTCTCAAAGGCTTTCATCTCTTTTTCGTAGTATTCGCTATACTCTTTGTTGATGCCATTTTTGTATTTTTCGAACTCATCATCTGCACCAAACAATACTAATGCAAAAAATAGTAAAAACATCAATCTAAAGAGCATGACGAAACCTTTGAGAAATTAGAATATGTAGTGCATACCTACAAATGGACCTTTTATCGTTACATCTGAGTCAAAGTTGAAGTGGTTTAGCTTGAGTGCTTGGTATCTATATCCAGCCTCAACTCCAAGACCACCAAGTATGTCATATGAAATCTTTGCTTTTGAGTCCATATATTTATCGCCAGCTGCAGCCAAATATTTCAAATCAGCATTTATTCTAAGTCCTGTCAATGGAAGCTTGACCTCTGCGGCAATATAGCCCATTGGCAATACAACTGATTTGTTTTCACTATTGGTGTTTGCACCTTGTGTAGTATCTATACTGGCGTCAATTATTCTAGCCGTTACGCCAAGGTCTAGGCTGACAATATTGTCCAGAATTTCGTAGTATGGTGTGACATCTAGTGTATTTAGCTGGATTTTGTTTGTTGCCACGCCAGTACTAAATGAGCCGTGATTTGCATTAATTGTGCTTGCTGCATTTATTTTCAGCGGAGTATAGTCTACCCTAAGGTTTGGTATGATTGGCACCGGATGCTCGAAAAAAGCACCAAACTGGTAAGTACCTTCGTTTTTTCCACCAAAGTCAGTAGTTGTTTTCAAATCCCCATTATAAGTCATAGAGCCACCGACTTGAGGATTGAAATAGTCAGCCTCAGCTCCAAATCCCAGTAACATCGCAGCTTGAGCGCTACTAGCTCCAAGAAATAGTGCCGACGCAACAGCTAACGATAGTTTTGTAATTTTATTTGACATTTATCTTCCTTGTTTTATTGTTTGATACCTAGATATGCAAAAACACCGGACTCTTTTATTTCATCCGAAAAGCTAGAGCCAGCCGCGAGCGTAGCGTTGCTATAATCAAGACTGGAGTTGCCACTAATATCTTTGTTGATTGTCGAGACAACCACTCTATCAGGCGTCATTAGCTCTATTTTGACAGCTGATTTTACCATATAAGTAGAGTAGATGTAGCTTTTAGTGCTTTGGCTAGTAATTCTAATCACTACGCTATTTTTGCCTATTCTGTCAGAGGTTTTGATTTTTTCTGCATTTATAGACTCTTTCATTGCGTCAGCAAAAGCTCTTGAGCTGCCGTCGGAAACAACTACAAATTGTGCTTGCGATAGCAAATCTTCATTGTATTGACCATATTTTTGGAGGCTAGCAATGGCAGCTTTGTTGTCAATTCTACTATCAAGAAAAGTGGCTATTTTTGCTAGAGCGATTGTTTCATCTGCTGTTTTTAACATTGGTTTTAGCTCTTTCAGCTGAAACAAAATGTTTTGACCAGAGATGCCGCTAAATTTTTTGGCTAAATTTTCTTGATTGGTTTTGAGTAGCTCCTCTTTTTCATTCGCTAAGTTTAGTCTGTTTACTTTTAGTAGCAAGTAGTTTCTGGTGTTATAAACAGCATTTGAAACAAGTTCTACTTCACTAAAGTCTATCTTTTGAACATCGCTTTTAATGCTGTTTTGAATGTCTTTGCCATAAATCGATGTCGAGCCTGATTGCCTCAAAGACTCGTCCATTTTGTAGCTGGATTGGATAGATACTGATATGCTTGAAGCGATTTGATTCAAGGCATCTTCCTTGGCTTCTTTTATGCTTGAACCCTCGCCGACACCAAATAAATACTCACTCGTGCTCTGAGGTGGAGTCAGTACCCATGATGGAAGGTCGTCGGCAAAAAGAGAATTCAAACCAAAAAACAAAAACACACACAGTAGCAGCTTTTGGAATAGTTTTTCTTTGCCTTCTTGGTGTGACAAGCTGAAATTATTCGCTAATAGCATCTTGTAGCGTGTCCATAAAGCCGCGTTTATATTCTATTTTCACAAAATCGCCAAGTTTGATTTGTGAGGCAACGGTTGCATCTTCGACAAGAACCCAGCTAGTGTTCTGTGTAAGCTGATTTGTTACTTTTGCATCAGCAAGAAACACCTCTTGTTTGCTTTCTTTTCCTGTTAGAGGATTTTTTGATACTGAAACTGTGTATATTTTGACATTATCGTTGAATTTCACACCATCTTCTGTACCAAATTGAGCCAAAAATATCGATTCGCTTCCCTTGGCTCTTTTTTCTGTTATGTACCCTTTTGGACTAAAGAAGTTTAGTAGCTTTACTTTTGCATTTTTTCCAGCGTTTGCACCAGCTTGAGATATTAGGCCGTTTGCATCGTAATTGCTTCTGCAGTATCCCTCAGAGCTAAAGCTAGAAGAGCCTTGCAAGTCTACAGCGTGTACAACTTTGAGACCTGGCAAGCCATAGACCTTAAGTATGCCACCGGCACTTCCGCTATATGTACAACTAGCTGGAGTCGTGTAGCATCTGCCTTTTTTGTCGCAGTATGTAGATGCTTCTGTGAATCTTGAGCCACTAGATGCTGTCGAGATATTGCCAGAAATAACAAAATCGGCAATTGCTGGTCCAGAGTATTTTGATTTTTTATTGAGCTCAATAAGTCTTACTTCATCTTGCAATTTCGCAGCAGCGCTTCTATCGACCACTTCTATAGATTTGTTCGTAGAGATAATGCTATCTATTTTTGTAGTTACTGCATCACCAGCTTTTGCATTTCTTGCAGCACTAGAGCCAGTGTCGCTTACTGCCAAAACAACAACTTTTGGTTTTTTACCCTCTAGTTCACTTTGACTTGGCAGAACAGTAGCTGTTGACAAATGAGCTGGTGCATATTCAGCAAGTTTAATTTCTGGTCCACACCCTGTAAGAAGAATGGTGCCGACAAGCATGGAAGAGATAAGTAGTTTTCTTCTGACGAACATAAGACCTCCGAGTTGATTTAATATAGATTATAAGGCTAACCAAAATAAACTTAATTGAGCTAAATGGATTGCTACTCGTAGTGCTCGTCACTATCTTCAAAAATAGAAGCATCCAGTTCGGCTGCAACCAATGAGATGTTTGTACAATTTTCAACCACAAAAACAGGTGAAACATCATAAACGACACCACTGATTGTAAATCTCGCCATCACCTGCTCCTCAAACGAAGGCGGGTTTTGTAGTAGGTGGTGAATATCTCTCCAAGATTTATTGCATATTTCACAGAATTTGGACAGAGAAATTATTTTTGCAGACTCTTTTTTGAGATGCACTATGCCATCTTGTGTAAACTCAACTCCGCTACTCCAGCTTTTTTTGCTACTTATTGAATATGCCAAGACGAACGAGGGAATCGCAACTCCTTCGATACTGAGTTTTGCACTCAAGAGCCTGTAATTTAGTATTTTTGATTTGGTTGTTTTTTGTATTGTATTTGTGTTTGAGAATCCATCATAGATAGATACTCGTTTTTCACTTGAGCTTGGCATAATAGTTTTGTCAAGTGGCGAAAAGCATTCCACGGCTAATTTTTTATTGTTTGCCCTCTGATTGATAACGCCCCAAACGCATCCGCAGTAGTTTTGACGGTAAAGCCCCTCTTCGTGTGAGACTTTGGATTGAGCCTCTTTTCCGCCTTGAGCCAGATAATCTACAAAAACAAACTCCACATTGCTGTTGGAAGCAATTTTGGCGAGTGATGTTTTGAGCTGATTTTTATCCTTTAGAGGACTTTGGAGTAGTGTTGAGGTGAATTTGTCAAACCCTAACTCTTTTGCTTTTAGAGCGCTTTTCTCAAATCTTATATCAAAACAAAGCTCGCATCTTTTGCCTTTTTCTGGTTCATTTTCCAGTCCGCGCACGCAATTTGCCCAATAGTTATCGTCGTATTCGCCCTCAATAAGCTCTATACTGAGTCTATTGCAGCTTCTTTTGACATCTAGGAGTCGTAGGTCATATTCGCTTTTGGGAAAGATATTTGGGTTGTAAAAATAGCCGACCAGTCGTTCGTTTGGATAGTCGGTTCGTAGCCTAGTCAAAAAGTAGTGGCTGTCCACAGAGCAACAGATGTGGACTAGCATTTTGATTATTCTGCTGAGATTTTGATTGAATAGATTTTATCGCCTTGTTTGATACCTTTGAGTACTTTTAGGCTCTCTGCATCATCTTTGTCGATTTGACCAAAAACAGTGTGCATGCCATCTAGGTGTGGCTGTGCTTCAAAACAGATAAAAAATTGGCTCCCACCCGTATTTCTACCAGCATGCGCCATTGAAAGTGTGCCTTTTTGATGTTTTGATGTGTTTTTTTCACATTCACATTTAATCGCATATCCAGGACCGCCTCTGCCAGAGCCTTCTGGGCATCCACCTTGAGCCATGAAGCCAGCGATTACTCTATGAAAGTTCAAATCATCATAAAAGCCTTTTTTTGCAAGGTCTGCAAAGTTTGCAACAGCTATCGGAGCTTCTTCTGGAAGAAGTTTGATTTTCATCTCGCCTTTTTCAGTTTTTATTGTTGCGAAGTTCAGTCCATCCATGGCTTCTGCAGAAGTGTCATACTCTTTCATCTCTTTTCCGAAAAACATTTAAATCCTTTTATACCTTTAAAATTTCGTGGAATAGTAGCAAATTTTCTATGTTGTTTTTAGCAAACAGGTGTTAAGATAATCCCAAGCATACAAAAAATAGGAGAGTCTTTTATGAAGTATATTAAGTTTTTTAACGAACTGAGGAACACTGATGTTGGTCTTGTTGGGGGCAAAAATGCTAGCCTCGGAGAGATGTATCAACTGTTGGTACCAAAAGGTATCAAAGTGCCAAACGGGTTCGCTATTACGAGTGAGGCCTACTGGGCACTGCTTGATAGCGAAAATTTAAGAGAACCAATCAAAAAAGAGCTTTCCGATATTGATATTACTGATATAGATGTTGTTCGGGCAAGAGCACAGAGAATTAGAGATATGATTTTTGGGACTCCGCTTCCAAAAGAGCTAAAACAAGAAATAGTAGAGGCGTATCACACGTTATCAAACGAATACAACATGGAAGAAGCTGATGTTGCAGTTAGAAGTTCTGCTACTGCAGAAGATTTGCCAGATGCTTCTTTTGCTGGGCAACAAGATACATACCTAAATGTTCAAGGTGAAGCTAGCCTTATCCACCATGTCAAATCATGCTTTGCGTCACTATTTACGGACAGAGCTATTAGCTATAGAGCTTCAAGAGGATTTGACCACTTCCAAGTAGCCTTGTCTGTTGGTGTGCAAAAAATGGTAAGAAGTGATAAGAGCTCAAGTGGTGTTATGTTCTCAATCGATACAGAGACGGGCTTTAGAGATGCGGCGTTTGTAACTTCTGCATGGGGTCTTGGTGAGAATGTTGTCGGCGGAACGGTTTCGCCTGACGAATTTTATGTCTTCAAGCCGACTCTAAAAGATGGCAAAAAACCAATTTTGAAGCGAAAACTAGGACACAAAGATGTCAAAATGGTTTATTCTGCACCAGGCTCAAGCCACAAACACCTTACTCATAATATCCCGACTACTCCAGAGGAGTTCAACACATTTTCTCTGACCGATGAAGAGGTTTTGGAATTAGCAAGATATGCTGTAATCATCGAAGACCACTACTGCGAAGAGGCTGGCGAGTACAGACCAATGGATATGGAGTGGGCAAAAGATGGTATCAGCGGAGATATTTTCATCGTCCAAGCACGCCCTGAGACAGTTCAAAGCCAAAAAGCAAAACACGGCGCAAACAAACTAGAGACTTACATCCTAAAAGCAAAAGCTGACGAGAAAAAACTTATCTGTAAAGGTACACCAGTTGGTAGCAAAATTGGAGCTGGCAAAGTCAGAATCTTAGAAGACTTAAACAGAATGAACGAATTCCAAGAGGGTGAAATCCTTGTAACTGATAATACAAATCCTGACTGGGAACCAGTTATGAAAAAAGCGGCGGCAATCGTCACAAACAGAGGTGGACGAACTTGTCATGCAGCTATCGTTGCTCGTGAAATCGGTGTTCCAGCAATCGTAGGCGCCATAGGTTCAACAGAGCTTGTTGAAGATGGTCAAATGATTACAGTTAGCTGTGCAGAGGGCGAGACTGGGTTTGTTTATGATGGCAAATTGAATTTTGAAGTTGAAACCATTGAGCTTGGAAACCTTCCTGAACTAAAAACAAAGCTGTATATGAATATCGGTGACCCACAAAAAGCGTTTGGATTTAGCCAAATACCAAATGACGGTGTTGGTTTGGCTCGTATGGAGATGATTATCCAACACATCCACGCTCACCCACTAGCTCTGAGAGATATGGAAAAAGGTAAAACTGATATAGCTGACATCGAAGAAATCAAAAAAACAATGGCTGGATACGCTGGTCCAAAAGAGTTCTTTATCAAGAAAATCACAGAGGGTGTAGGTATGATTGCTGCAGCGTTCTATCCAAAACCAGTGATTGTTAGAATGAGCGACTTCAAATCAAACGAGTATAAAGAGATGCCAGGTGGTTCAGAATATGAGCCACATGAAGAAAACCCAATGATAGGCTACAGAGGTGCTAGCAGATACTACTCTGAGCAATACAAAGAGGCGTTTGAATGGGAGTGCGAAGCTCTAAAATATGTTAGAGACGAGATGGGTCTGACAAATATGAAACTGATGCTTCCATTTGTGAAAACTCCAGAAGAGGGCAGAAAATGTCTAGATATTATGAAATCAAAAGGTCTGGTTCAAGGTGAAAATGGTCTTCAAGTGTATGTAATGTGCGAACTTCCGTCAAATGTTATCATGGCTGACGAGTATCTAAAAGACTTTGACGGCTTCTCAATCGGCTCAAATGACCTAACGCAGCTCACTCTTGGTGTTGACAGAGATGGTGAACTTGTGGCGCATGTGTTCGATGAGAGACACCCAGCGGTTACTAGAATGTTCAAAATGGCTATCAAATCTTGTAAAGATACAGGAAAATATGTTGGTATCTGCGGACAAGCTCCATCAGACTACCCTGAGATTGCTGAGCTACTAGTCAGAGAAGGAATCACTTCTATTTCTCTAAATCCAGATAGTGTCATCTCTACTTGGCAAAATATTGCAAAAATCGAAGCAGAAATAAACAAATAATCACAAACATGAGAGGCGCCCTGCCTCTCTTTACTTCAAGGCGCTTTCTATGAAACAAAAACCAGCAATTTCTTACTTTTATCCTGTTGTTTTAGTCTCCATTTTGGCCTCTATAGCTGTGTACATATACAAGGGAATGATGGGTGTATATCAATCAAATATACTATCTGTGCTGGAGCTCTCACTCTCATTTGATAATGCCGTCGTAAACGCAATAATACTGGCAAATATGGCTGTTTTTTGGCGAGGTGCTTTCATTACATGGGGGATGATTATTGCAGTTTTTGGAATGAGACTGTTTTTTCCTGTTTTGATTGTTGTTTTTACGACCGATATGGGTGTGGTTGACGCTATGAGCATGTCTCTCAACAACCCTGCAAAATACGAAGCTATCATCCAGGCATCGCACCATATATTGATGAGCTTTGGCGGCACTTTTCTATTGATGGTATTTTTAACATTTTTATTTGACAAAAACAAAGAGATGCACTGGATCTCTTTTATCGAGAGTAGAGCTGTAAAGTTAGCTAATCTAGGTGAAATCAAAATTGTTGCCATAATGCTTTTGATGACAGCAATCGGGTATTTTGCACCCAGCGATGTTACATCAGGCGAACATATTATTAAGGATGCAAAAGTAGAGATAGTGCTTGGTATGATATATGGGGTTACTCTTTATGTAATCATTGAACTCATCAAAAATGCACTCGAAGATGACGGCAACGAAGATGATGGTGAACTAGACAAAATCGACTCAAATGCAAAAGCAAAAGCTGTTCAAGGCGGTATTGCATCGTTTATCTATCTTGAGCTTATTGATGCTTCTTTCTCGTTTGATGGAGTGCTTGGTGCATTTGCTGTGACTCAAAATATCGTGATAATGGCGATCGGTCTTGGTGTTGGAGCATTTGCCGTGAGATCGCTTACTTTATTACTGGTTGATAGAGGAACTGTGTCTGAGTATCGATATTTAGAACATGGCGCGATGTGGTCGATAGGATTGCTAGCGCTGTCGATGATAGTTCAGATTTTTTATCACCTACCAGAAGCGCTTATCACAAGCGTGGCGATTGCACCAATAACCCTTGCATTTTTTCACTCACTGAAAGCAAATAAACTAGAGAGGATTGCCTAAAATGATTAGACATTTAGTATTTTTTCGTCACAGCTCGTTCGAGACACTGCAAGGTGAGCTTGTATCAAAACTGAAAAGTCTCAAGCAAAATATAGATTATATCGTTGAGCTCGAGGTTGGGGTTGATTTTGTGCGCTCCGAGAGATCGTTTGATTGTGCACTAAATGTGCTCCTAAAGAGTCGTGAAGACCTGTTGAAATATGCAAAAGATCCGGCTCATCTACCTGTAGTAGATTGGATAAAAGCCAATGGATTCGAGACAAAAGTTGTAGATTACGATATTGGCATATAGACATATTCAGCCCCAAAAGGGATTTTTTGATAAAATCGTCAACTTTAATATAGCAAAACAGTAAGGAACAAAATGAAGGTAACACCAAAGAAAATAGACAAAGCAAACGGTAAAATAGAAGTCGTAATATCAAACTCATACCTAGATAAAAAAGCTGCTACGGTAGCTAAGAAATATGCAAAAGATGCAAAATTTGATGGTTTTAGAAAAGGCAAAGTTCCTACAAATATGATAGCGAAAAGATTTGGCTCGCAAATAAGCGAAGAGTCAAGACAAGATGCAATAAACGATGCGTTGGCAAAAGGAATTGAAGAGCTTGGTATGAAAGTATCTGACTTGATAGGTCAGCCTCAAGTTACAAAATTTGAACAAACTGAAGCTGGGCTTGATGTTGAGATAGCTTTTAGCGTTAGACCAGAGATAGTCCTAGAAAAAATTGATAGTTTAATACCAGATTTCAAAGAAGAAACTGCAGACGACAAAGAGGCTGAAGAGAGAATAAAAGCAATGTCAAAAGCGATGGCTCCGCTTGAGAAGCTTGCTAGAAAAAGAGCAGCAAAAAAAGGCGATTTCTTGACTATTGATTTTGAAGGTTTCTTGGATGGTGAAAAGTTTGAAGGTGGAAGCGCAAATGATATGATGGTTGAGCTGGGCGCTGGCAGATTCCTACCTGATTTTGAAGCAAACCTAGAAGGTACAAAAATCGACGAAGAAAAAGAGTTTGATGTCGCTTTCCCAGCTGAGTATCAAAACAAAACACTAGCTGGTAAAACTACAAAATTTAAAGCTACTGTAAAAGATATACAAGTCAAAGGTGAAGTTGAGCTAAATGATGAGCTAGCCAAAAAAGTTCTTGGCGAAGAAGGTACTCTTGAGCAACTAATGAACACTGTAAAAGAAGAGCTAAAATCAGAAAAAATGAGCAAAATCTACAACGAAACTCTAAAACCTCAACTTATCGAAAAATTAATCGAAAATATCTCTTTTGATTTGCCTACAGTGATTGTTGACCAAGAGACTGAGCTAATGTTTAGAAACAAGCTGCAAACAATGTCAAAAGAAGACTTGGAAGGTCTTAGAACTGACGAAGAAAAAGTAAAAGCAATCAGAGAAGAGTTGAAACCAGATGCAATAAAAAGTGTAAAGATTACTTTTATTGTAGATGAACTATCAAAAGCAGAGGGTATAACCATTAGTGACGAAGAAACGAGCCAAGCTATATATTATGAAGCAATGCAAATGGGTGCAGAGCCAAAACAGATGTTTGATTACTATAGAAAAAATGGTCTATACCCAGCTGTAAAAATGGCTATGTTGGAAGACAAACTGCTAACTCACTTGCTCAACAAAAAAACAAAGGCGTAAGGTATGAGCTATATTCCTTATGTTGTAGAGAGAACGGGTCGAGGAGAGCGAAGCTATGATATATACTCCAGACTTTTAAAAGATAGAATTATATTTTTGAGTGGCGAAATAAACGATGCTGTTGCGAGTACAATTGTGGCTCAATTGCTATTCTTGGAAGCTGAGGCAGCTGATAAGGACATATATCTCTACATCAACTCCCCAGGTGGTGTTGTAACTAGTGGTCTTAGTATTTTTGATACAATGAGATATATCAAGCCTGATATTTGCACGATTTGTATTGGACAAGCAGCGTCAATGGGTGCTTTTTTGCTATCTAGTGGCACGGCTGGCAAAAGATATGCTCTATCTCATGCTAGAATAATGATTCATCAGCCTCTAGGTGGCGCTCAAGGACAGGCAACGGATATAGCTATTCAGGCAAAAGAGATTTTGAGAATGAAAGAAGAGCTAAATAGAATTATGTCTGACAGTACAGGTCAGGATATAGAAAAAATAACAGCAGACACAGAGAGAGATTTTTATATGTCTGCAGCAGAAGCAAAAGATTATGGACTGATAGATAAGGTTCTAGAAAAAAGTCTAAAATAAAAGGCTAACAAGTGGCAGAAGAAAGAAAACAGCTAGTCGATCTCGATAGTCAAATCAGTAAGGTTACTCAGGCAGATTTGGAGAATTTCTCAAAAGAGGTTATGAGAAAGATGGCACTAGAGAAGATACCTCCTTTGCCAAACTATTATGAGCTTTACTTTGAGACGCTTTTGCAGGACAAGCCATTTGATTTTAGGAAAGAGATACTCGACCAGCTTGGTGCACATGGGGGTGCGGGTGATGAGCAACGAATGCTTGTCGAAACAAAAATCAAAGAAGGCTTCGATTCTGTAAAAGAGATACTTCAGAGTGTTGCTGTTATCTATAAGTCCCTTGTAGGTTCGATTGAGTCCTCGAATAAAAGAGCTGAGGAAGCAAAATCGCTAACAAATCAGGTCTCAATAAAGAACTTTGCTGATAATTTGGCAAGTGATAGCGAAGGGTTGTCGTCGTTTGTTGCAAAGCAGGCTGCTATATTGAAAGATTTGTATACCAAAACCGCAAATATTGTTAAGGCTATAGAGACTGAGAGTATATTTGATTCGAAATATGCTGTGTACAATAAGCGATATATAATCAGCCAAATCGAAAGAGAACAAAAAATAATTGCCAAATTTGGACACTCTACAACACTTATATTGACAATGTTGAGAGGAACTGCTGCTATCAAGATTGGTAGCGAAAAAGGTGTGGGGCTTGTCAACAAGACAATGGCCAAGCTTTTCATGAAAACATCTAGGCGAAGCGATGTTGTTGCGTATTTTGGCGATGGAATATTTGCTATGCTACTCAAGCATACGGATACTAAAAACGCTGTTCGAACAGCGGAGAGACTGAATGATATGATGCGCTCTACTAATTTCTTTCTTGGCGACAGGGAGATAGAGCTGACTATTTGTTCGTCTATCACTCCTATAAAGACTGAAAGAACCTCAGAAGAGTTGGTGCTAAGTGCTGTTGATGCACTAAAAGAGTGTGATAGAAGTTCTGATGATAAGATATATGCGCTAAACGAGCTTTAATGATTCGCGAAGTTCTGACTTATCCAAATAAAAAACTAAAACAAAAGTCAAAAGCCGTTGTGGACTTTGATCAACACCTGCATGATTTGCTAGATGATATGTATTTAACGATGCTTGATAAGAGTGGTATAGGTTTGGCAGCGATACAGGTTGGTGTTGCCTTGAATGTTGTAGTTTTGGAGCTCAGAGATGAGGATGATGTTGTGTTGCTTCCGAAGCTGGAGATTGTCAATCCAGTAGTAAAATCAAAGAGTGGTGAGACAAAATACAAAGAAGGGTGCCTGTCAGTCCCAGATTTCTATGAAGAGGTTGCGAGAAGTTCCGAAGTGGTTATTGACTACCAAGATAGAAATGGAAATGCTTGCACACTGGAGGCCGATGGACTTTTGGCTATCGCTATTCAACATGAGATGGACCATCTTGATGGCAGGTTGTTTTTTGAACGGTTGTCGATTTTGAAGAGAAAGAAATTTGAGAAAGAATACATCCCACCAGTAAAGCAGAAGGGTGATAAAACTAAAATCCGCGACGCTTGATGGCATAAAAGCCGAGTGTGTTGAAGTAGAGTGCAGCTTTACAAAAGCTTTGCCAGCTTTTAGCATCGTTGGCTCCGTAACAAACGATATACAAGAGTCGAAAGAGCGCACAAAATCTGCACTGGGACATATCGGATTTAAGTTCCCCCCACAAAAAATCACAATCAATATTGCTCCAGCAAGCCTTTATAAAACAGGCGCACAGATAGATTTGGCGATTGCATTGTCCGTTGCCCTAAACGAAGAGACTCTTAGAGCGGATTTTGAGAGATTTTTTGCATTTGGTGAGCTCAGCCTTGACGGAAGTATCAAAAACACAAACCACATATTCCCAATAGCACTCAGCCTTGCCAGTCAAAACGAAAGTGTAGCAGTGGTGGTTTCAAAAAGCAGTGCAGAGTATTTATCAAGAATACCAAATCTGGAAATATACGCAGTTGAAAATTTGACAGAAGCGATTGCGTTTATGAAGGGTGAGCTATCGCTTGATCCCTACAAGACTGATACTCCGACATTTGATTTTGTTGAGTTTGACGGCATCAGCCACTATTATGATAAAAATTTTGATCTAGATTTTTTTGATGTTAGGGGTCAGAGTGCTTCAAAAAGAGCTATGCTGATTGCGGCTGCAGGGTTTCATAATATTCTGCTTGAGGGCTCTCCAGGGTGCGGCAAAAGTATGATGGTAAAAAGATTGAGATATATTTTGCCACCTATGGAACTGTCTGAAATACTGCACTCGGCAATGTTGGATTTTATGGAGGGCAAAACTCCGGCATTTAGACCACATCGACCATTCCGCAACCCACATCATACGAGCACCAGAGCGAGTGTGCTGGGTGGAGGTTCTAGTAGGGATGGCAAGCCTGGTGAAGTCGCACTTTCAAATCATGGAGTGCTTTATTTTGACGAGTTGCCTTATTTTGACAGAGCGATTTTAGAAGCTCTCCGAGAGCCGATGGAAGATAACAAAGTCCTCGTTTCGAGGGTGAATACCAAAAATGAATACAAAGCCTCTTTTCTGTTTGCAGCTAGCCAAAATCCTTGCCCATGTGGCAATCTCCTAAGCAATACCAAAGAGTGCAGATGTACAGAAGCTGAGATACAGCGGTATAAAACTCGTCTATCAGAACCTTTTCTTGATAGAATTGATTTGTATGTGCAAGCAGATGAGACAAAAGCTGACGAGAAATCTACAATGAACTCTTCCGAGATGTTTGAATCGATATTGAAAGCGTTTAAAATGCAAAAGAGTAGAGGTCAAAAGAGTCTAAACGGAAAGCTAAGCGAGACTGATATAGAGGCTTTACCTCTTGACGGTGATGCTATAGTGGTTATTAATCAAGCAGCACTTCGTTTTGGTCTGAGTTTGAGGGCTATAAATAAAGTTAAGAAAGTAGCTAGAACCATAGCTGACATTGAGTCAAGTGATATGATTTTGAAGAAGCATGTTTTGGAAGCGCTTAGTTTTAGGAGAAGATAATGATAGATTTTCAAAACGAGTATTGTAAAGAGCTCTCAGATGGTGATTTTATCGTTGTTTATGAGGCGTTGTCCAAAGGCAAAGATGTTGAACTGATGATTGTTGGTGACGAGGAGATGCAAAAGATAAACTTGGAGCACAGAGGTATGGACAAAACAACCGATGTTTTGAGTTTTCCTGTTGAATTTGAGTTTGCTAATTTTTTGGGAAGCATTGTTATCTCTAGTGATATGGCAGACAAAGCAGCAAAAGAGTTTGGGCACTCATTGCAAGATGAAGCTAGACTGCTTTTTATACATGGGATGTTGCATCTGCTTGGGTTTGACCATGAGATTGATAACGGTGAAATGAGAGCAAGAGAGCAAGAAATTATAGAGCTTTTGAAGTTGCCGGCATCGTTGATAGCGCGTAACTCATAAATTGCAGATGGACGGGGTAATCCATCTGCGCTTTTGGAAAGAAAGAGTGCTTTTTGGAAAAAGCTAGGGGATGGGGTAAATCCCCCGCCAACTGTCAAGGACGATTCGCGGGGGATTTAATGCCAAAGGATTTTTCTCCTTTGGCTAGTTGAATCAGTCTATAGTTTCTGCTTTTTTTACATCATAAAGAATGTCATCGAATGGATGTCTGTACATTGGCATCGCTAGTCGTTTTTCGTCAAGTATGTGACCGATAAAACCAATACATCTACCAAGAACAAAGAACGCGTTTAACGCACCTGCATCGATAAATACATCCATTTCTTCGTCTGTGTAACCAAGTGAACGCCACATATCTATCATAAGAACGCCGATAGTACCGTCAACATTTAGTATTAGGTTGTCTTTTTTAGCTGTTGTCAACTGCTCAACTTGCATTGCATAATCAAGAAGTGGAGTCGATGGGAAATGACCTTTTACATATTTTTGAAGCCCAGTAACACGAAGGTCAGGGTTTCTAAGTGATTTGATTCGGTGACCAATACCTGGAATTGGAATCCCTTGTTTTTTCATATGTTCAATAAACTCAGCTGGAGACAAGTTATTGTCATATCCATATTTGAAATGTTTTGCTGCACCGTCAATCGCACCACCAAATCTAGGTCCGATAGTCAAAAGTCCAGTTACGAGCGAGCTGATAACATCTTTGCCAGCTCTTGCTGTTACTCTTACATTGTGTGCACCACTTACCGCTGGACCGTGGTCAGCAACAGTTTTTACGACGGTTTCGATGAAGTCAGTAGCCCATTTTGGGTATCTTTTCTTGAACCACAATAGACTCATAACATCACCAATGCTAAATCCAGTCTCAGGAGTAGCAACTGCGCTGATTGGATAGCCAGCGTACATAGCTTCATCGCCTCTATCGTCAGAGATTGTACAGATGAAGTTTTTCGCTTTTCTTTGTGATGGTATGCTTCTTAAAACTGGCTCTTCGATTTCGCTGATTGTGCCTTCGTTTCTCATTTTTTCATAGACAGCTTTGATTGTGTGTGGCAAATCGTTGAAACTTGCAGGAACAAACATTCCAGCTTCAGCCATCGCAGCATTTTTTGCCGCAGCAGTTTCAGCGTCAGCATTTGCAGATGCGCCAGCATGACCGAATTGAACACCTGAGCTGAAGTGTTTTGCGATAGTACCGATACACCATGCGATGATTGGTTTTTTGATTTTGCCAGATTTTATTGCTTCGATTACTTTGTACTCTTCAGTTCCACCAACTTCACCTAGAAGTACCATGTATTTGACTTGTGGATTGCTTTCCATTCTGAGTAGGTTGTCGATAAATACTGAACCAACAAATCTATCTCCACCAATAGCAACACCTTCCGCGATACCGTCAGCGTTGATAGCGATGATGTTACTTAGCTCATTGAATAGACCGCCAGATCTCGTGACAAGACCACATGAACCAGCTCTGTGAAGTTTAGAATTTACGATATTTTCGATTGTTCCACCGATATTTGCTATCTTGAATGCGCCAGGAGCGATACCACCAACAGTAGCAGGTCCGATTACTATGACACCAGCATCTCTTGCAGCTTGGTTCATTTTTCTAGCCATTCTCTCAGGTATGCCCTCAGCTGTTACCATGATAGATTTGAACCGACCTTTCATAGCAATTGCTTCCATAGTTACATCGTAAGCAGTTCTGAAAGAAGCAAAGTTGAGTAGAACATCAGCTTTTGGGAAAGCCGCTACTGCATCTTTTGTATTTCTAAATAGAGGTATCATGACTTCATCTGGACCAAAGAACAGTTTTTCAAATTTGTCATCGCTAGTCGGGGCTATAATAGCCGCAACCGATGGTGTTGCTCTGTTGATTGTATAGTCATAATCCAACATTCGCTGAATCGCGCTTTTGTTGTTGTTCCAAAAAATCGCTTGTGTTTCTTTTGTATATAGTGCGCTCATTTCTTACCCCTTACTTCTCTAATGCCATTCTGACAATATCAGTTACATGTGTCTCAGGTCCATAAACCTCGATATAAAGCCCCAATCTATCAGCAGCTTCTTTGATGTCTTTTAGACCTTTTTCATAGTTTGGTCCACCTCGTCTGACATAAATTCTAGCCCCAACAGATTTCATTTTGTCTGCATAGTTTTCGAATGCTTGGATAATTCCTGTGAAAGTTTTTGCAACATCTGTGAAGTTCGCGATAGCTCCGCCGATGATTAGGATTTTGTCTCTACCTTTTGGATCTTTGTGTCTTGTCATCAAATCAAGCACAGTTTCAGCGTAGAATTTAGTCTCACCAGTTGTAGGTCCGCCTGAGTACTCGCCGTAGTTTGCAAGGTCTGCTACATTGCCACTGAGGTCTGCGATAGTGTCGGCATATACAACCGATGCGCCACCACCTGCTACCATCGTCCAGATTCTACCCATTGGGTTGAGAACTGTCAGTTTCAGTGAAGCACCTGATTTTGCATCTGCTTCTGCGATTGCTTTCTCTTCAGGAGATTGGTCTTCCATACCGAATGCTGTCGGGAATTCCGCGCCACACCAAGCATCACCCATCATAAAGCCCGCAGTATCGTCAAGTCTTGCAACAAGGTCAAGAATGTGCATATCATTGCCTATCATAACGATAGGATTGATTTCTAGGTATGCAAAATTCAAATCACGATAGAATTTGTAGAACTGCTCAGCGAAAGATATAAATCTCTCTTTGTTTTCATTAGGGATTCCTGCTGGAACATTCGCACGAATAAGGTGCTCGATGTTTTTGTCATCCATAGTGATAGGAATTACAACTTCATTAACCTTTTCTTCCCAGCCTTCTTCGACTTCCATACCACCCTCAGCAGATAGATATAGCACATCGTCCTCACCAACAGTAGTTGCTGATATGTAGTACTCTTGTTCTTGAGAGTGTGGAGTAAATGGTTCTACGATAAAGTGTGTTAGTGTACCTTTTTGACCAGAGAGCAAAATTGTCTCGTGAGCAATTTTCTCGTCAATCCAAGCCGCAGCCTCTTCTAATGTAACATCACCAGGTTTTGTAGTTCTGAATAGAACCAGGTTGTTTTTACCCCTTTTGCCAAACAACATATCAGGTTTTGCAACAAGTG
The DNA here is from genome assembly GCA_964577355.1 of uncultured Campylobacteraceae bacterium. Classification (GTDB taxonomy): domain Bacteria; phylum Campylobacterota; class Campylobacteria; order Campylobacterales; family UBA6016; genus CAZNYV01. The sequence goes on along the minus strand of CAZNYV010000002.1, from coordinate 11,296 downwards.
GTTCTTGTTTTAGCCACTCAAAACCGTGCTCATTTGCTTTTTCCAAAAGCTCTTTTCCATTTGTTACGATTACTGATTTGAACCCATAATGAAAACCGCTAAAGTATTTTTCCCAGTGTTTTGAGAAAATAGCTTTGCCGTCATATTCTCTAATTGCTCGTTGAGCCATGTCTTACCCCTTCTTTCAGATTTGACAAATTGTAACATTTTTTCAAATGCTAAAACATAAAAACAGACAAAATGGCAAGCTATGTTTTACAAAGTGTTTACTTTGGTAACATAATATGTGGCAACTTCCGTTCCTGTGTAGATTATTGAAACTCTTTTTGCTCCACTTTCGGCAGTTCTACTCAGCTTGTAGATACCGCCAGAGTTGATGCCATAAAATTTTAGTCTCAACCTTGTCTCTTTATCGCTACACACCACGCTTGTTATTCCATCTTTTTTGAGTTCGGCTGATAACTCTTTGGCTATGTGGTAGTTGTAGGCGAAGTGTTTAGCTGGATTTGGTAGTATTTGATATAGCTGTTTTGAGCAAAATATCGCAATAAGTGTCAATAGCATTGTTGATAATAGTGAGTAGCCAAGTAGCTTGTAGCCTCTTCTAAAAGGGCGTAGCCTGATTCTGTATGAGGCAAAAAATGTAGAAACCATAAATAACACAGAGAGCACCACAAAAGGTGCAAAATCCTCAAACTGCACCTTTTGCCTGATAGACAAAATAAGCGAAAAAAGAAGAGCCCAAAACGACACATATAGCACACTCTGGTTGGAGCCAGTACGAAATGATTTATATATGGAAAAGAGAAAATAGACAAAAACAAACGGGCTAAAGATGGCAAAATATACCCCAAGTGTATCCAAGAACATACTTTTTGGCTTGCCACCGTTGTCAAATCCGAACAAAAACATATTAATACCGAATAGAACAATGTTGATTAGTATTAGTCTCTTGTTATCAAGCTTGACTCCATAAAAGATGAGCGCCAAGAAAAGTATAGAAAACGCATTGTCCGTGAAAGCGTATAAACACAACAGTGCATACATCAGGCGTATAAATCCTTTTTGCATCAGAAGCAAGAGAAGGAGCGTCAAAAATATAATGACCATTGCTTTGTTGATTAATAGAGCGGCGATATTTACACCAGGCAAAAGCGCATAAAACATCACAGCTACAATCCTATCTGTATTGCGAAGCAGAACTGTTTTTGAGAGTTCAAATAACATTATCGTTGAAGCAAAATGCAGCAGTAAAAATGGTGCTCTTGCTGTTAGATCGTTTGTGCCCAAAAGTTGACAGGTATAGTATGAAAGAGCCCCAGCTATATTGGAGTGGGTGAAAAATAGATTTGCCTCTTGTCCGCTGATTGAGATTTGTGTCGTAAAATATGCCAAAAATAGAAGCTGTAATGTTGCTGTAGCCCAAACAATTCGATGTGTCACCTATGATACCAACTGCAGAAATAGTGAATATTTCGAAGGGATTTCTATTTTTTTCTCTTGAAGATATTTTTTTGCAACTTGATTAAGCCACTCTTTGTCAGTGATAATGTCTTTGGCTACAAAAAAGAATTTGCCATTCTCTTTTTGTAATTCATACTTTGAAACAGCTACCCTAAGCGGAGCAGTTTCTCCTTTGAGGTTCAAGCTAAAAGCAAAGGATTTGTTGTTTGTGTCAATAGAAAAATCGCTCATCTCGCCAAAAGAGTTTGACTCCAAATAGTTGGACATTACAATTTTTAGGATAATTGAAACTAGCTCATTTCTGCTTTTTACACCTGATAAAGTTGCTATTTCGTCAAAGTTCTTTTTTTTTGGCTCTGGATTTTGAGTTGGCGCTTGATTTGATGAGCAACCAAAAACTAATAAAAACGCCCATATTGACGATGTTAAAGCTCTAAATAGAATTGACATTCCGACCCTTTTTGGTGAGTTTCAATTTAATATTATAGAATTCTATTTATAAATCGTATTAAGGTCACAAGTTTTGAACAGAACAGAGTTGTTAACAATTATAGACAGTGTTAGAGATAAGGCTCTCCAAAAGCTTATCGACTCGAACACACCGGCATATCCTAAGTATTATGAGCAAGTATTCAAAGATACTTTGGCTGTAATGCAAGATGAAGAGATAAAGCAGATTTTTCAAAAATATTCAGAACAAGCTCCTCAAAGCGCAGAAAAAGATTTGGAAAAATATATAGCATTGTCGCAAGAGACTTTCGAGATGTTCTCCAATAGTAACAAAGAGATTTCCAAGGTTGTTATTGGTCAGGGTGAATATATAGACAAACTCTCCGAGGACAGCGTCGGCGGGCATGTTGACTATGAAAAAATAGTTTCTTATATGATAGGTTTTCAAAGCAAACTGCTAGAAGAAATCAAAAAATCTGACGAGCATATCAGAAAGCTTGAAATTGAGCTAAGCAACGCACTTCAAAAATCAATGATGGATAGGCTAACCAAGCTACATAATAAACGCGCTTATATAACAGATATTACTAAGCTAACTCATATTGACAATAGTGTCAAACTAGAAACTCACATTATATACATAGATATAGACAATTTCAAAGACATAAATGATAGATTTGGTTATTTGGGTGGCGATAAAGTACTTGTATTTGTATCGAATACGCTAAAAAGCTATTTGGGGGATGAAGACAAGATATACAGAATCGGAGATGAAGACTTTGCGATTGTCATCAACAAAGGCGGTCTGGAAAAAGCAAAAGATATAGCCGAGAGAATACGAGCAAAAATTGAGATTAGTAAGCTCGTTTACTCTGAAGAGGTGATTCAGCTAACGGTCTGTGCGGGTGTTATATCGCATGAAGCTGGTGATGATTTGATAGCAATCAACACTAGGGGTCAGAGGGCAATCGACGAAGCAAAAGCAAGCGGCAGAAACAAGGTGGTAGTGATATAGAGCAAATCACGACAAGAGAGCTACTATCCAAGCTGATTTCGTTTCGCTCTCTCACTCCCGACGATGACGGAGCGCTTGATTTCATATCAGAGTACTTGTCCGAGTTTGAATCCGTGCGAATAGATGTTGGCGGGGTCAAAAATCTTCTACTTCACAAAAAATTTGGCGATGGAATCCATTTGGCTTTTGCTGGACATATAGATGTTGTGCCCTCTGGCGAAGGGTGGCAAAGTGACCCATTTGTAGCAGATATTCGAGATGGTTATATGTATGGCAGGGGTGCGAGCGATATGAAAAGCGGGCTTGCCGCGTTTATGAATGCCGCAAAAGCTACAACAGATTTCGACGGAACACTGTCTTTGCTGATTACAAGTGACGAAGAGGGAGATGCAGTTCATGGAACTGTGGAGATTCTCGAACACCTCAAAAAAAACCAAAATCTTCCAATCCTTTGTATAGTAGCCGAACCTACTTGCGAAAATGAGCTTGGAGATACTATCAAGGTCGGTCGTCGAGGCTCAATCAATGGTAAAATTACTATTGTAGGCAGGGGTGGGCATGCCGCTTATCCGCAAAAAGCGATCAACCCAATATCTTTGGCAAGTGGTTTTGTCTCAAAAATAGCTGACAAAAAGCTAGACAATGGAGATGAGTTCTTTGCTCCAAGCCAATTGGTTATTACGGATATTAGGAGTGGCTACCAAAAGACAAATGTCATACCAACAGAGCTTTCACTAATGTTCAATGTGCGAAACTCTACAAACACAACAATGTCTGATGTTGAGAATTTTGTGCGAAATTGCGCATCAGAGTGTGGCATTACAAATTATGAGCTAAAAATCGACCAAGGTTCAGAGTCGTTTGTGGCGAGTATGGATGGGGTAGCTAAAGAAGCCGTAACTGTGCTTTCAAATATTATCAAGTCCAAAACAGGTGTTACGCCAGTACTTTCTACTAGCGGCGGCACGAGTGATGCTAGATTTATTGCTAAATACGGTGTCCATGTTATGGAATTTGGTGTATCAAATGAGACTATTCATGCGCCAAATGAGCGAGTGTTGGCGGCTGATTTGGACAAACTTGAGTCCATCTTTTCTAGTTTGATTAGCGCCGTTTGTAAGTTCAAATATTTGTAGTAAAATACGCGTTTCTTTCGCATTTTTATGCGAAAAAGCTTTAGGGGATTGTAAAGGATATATGTGTCCTTGCCGTCAAAATGGGCTTTGCTCATTTTGTGCGCAATAATTATAAAATAACAGAAAAATAACCGCAAAACTTCATCTACGAAGGTTACAAATGAGCACTTCAAATCTCCTAAAAAATCGTCGCATCGGCGTCGCAGTCACAGGTTCTATCGCTATTTACAAGACACTAGAGCTGATTCGTCTTTTTGTCAAGAGTGGCGCTCATGTTCGTGTCGTCATGAGCAAAAGTGCTGAGAAGTTTATTGCACCTCTTACATTTGAGACGATTAGTACACATTTGGTGCTTACAGATGAAAATGAGAGCTGGGCGGAAGAGATTGAAGGTAGAAACCATAATCATATCGGTTTCGCCAAATGGGCGGAGGCTTTTGTTGTAGCCCCTGCTACTGCAAACACAATAGCAAAGCTAGCAAACGGATTGGCAGACAACCTTTTGGCACAGACGCTTTTGGCTCACAAAGGTACAAAAATCATAGCCCCATCAGCGAATACAGCGATGCTTGAGCATCCGATTACAAAAGCAAATCTCAAAATGCTTGGTATTTGTGGATACGAAATTGTAGAGCCTAGCACAAAACTTTTGGCTTGTGGCGATGAGGGCAAGGGAGCAATGGCAGAGATAAACGATATTTTCTGGCAGTGTGCAAGGGCGCTTTTGAGAGAAGAGTTTTATGAGTATCGAAATGTTGTCATATCTGGTGGCGGAAGTGTTGAGAAGATAGATGATGTGAGATACATAGGCAACTTCTCGAGTGGCAAGATGGCAAACGCTTTGGCTTTAGCATTATTTACAAAAGGTGCAGATGTGACATTGGTTAGCAGCAAACCATCAAACACATTGCCGTCACAGATTAGACAAGTCGAAGTATCTAGCGGCGATGATTTCAAAAACACACTCCAAAGCGAAATGGATTTGGCGCAAAAACACAAAATGACAAAACCGTCGCTGCTGCATAGTTCACAAGTGATGAGTGTGTCAAAAGAGCCGATGTTATTTATGGCGGCGGCAATCGCGGACTACAAACCAAAAACAAAGCATAGTGGCAAACTAAAAAAAGAGAACATTGGAGAGAGTCTAAACCTTGAGTTGGCTCAAACAGAAGATATTCTAAGCGGGCTCCCAAAAAGCGGTATAAAAGTTATTGGATTCAAAGCAGAATATGATGAAAAAACGGCCAAGACGAGTGCTGAGAAAATGTTAAAAGAGAAAAAATTATCCGCAGTTTGTCTAAATATACTTAGTGATGAGATTGGGTTTGGTAGCGATGATAATGAAGTTTTGTTTGTCGCGCAGAACTCCACCGCTCTGATAGCAAAAAGTGACAAATTGGATGTTGCATTTCAAATAAGCGAGCTCGCTCAGTCGCTATGATAAGGGATGTTGGTTCGCTTGATGCACTCAAGACGGTAATCTCTCAAGTAGCAAAAAACATTGGTATCAATAGCTCGCAGCCAGTTACGATAGAGGTGTTAGACAAGCTTGATTTGACCAAATATCTTATAAAACTCGGTGACAAAACACTAGAGGCGTTGAGTCAAAAAGAGCTAACACTAAATGCAAAATATTGGGCTGAGGTCAAAACAGAGGATAGCGGGCTGGTCAAACTGCTAAATCTAGCAAAAAAGCCAGAGATATTGCAAGGAGGAGTATCTCAAAATGGAAGTACTCTTGCAAATGTACTTGATTTTGAGAAGCTCAAAACCGCAGTCTCAGAGTATGTCCAAGCTCAGCCGAAGAGTGACGAGGGTGGCAAACCAGCACAGCCAGTGTCATCTACGGAGCCAAAAGAAAACGCCTCTGTGCAAAAAGATATACCACAAAAAGTAAAAGACGATGTTTTGAGCACAAAAGCAGAGGTGGAGTCCAAGTTGAATGCTGCCAAAACAGACAAAAAAGATGAAACACCCAAAGCGGATGCGCAGATAAAAAATGATAATAAAAATAGCAGCGAAGCAGCTCAAGCAGAGACAAAACAGCAGAGAGTGATGGAAAATCAAGCGCAAAAACAAGACAAGATATTGGACGCTCAAAAGCAGTTAGATTTGCCAGAATCAAAACAGACAAACACTACAACCATACAAGCAAAAACGCCAACAAACAAACCAGAAGAGCCAAAAATTAGTGAACAAAGTCACAAAAAAGAGCTAGAGAGAGCTTCGGTTGAGATGCAAGCTCAAAAAGAAGAGGTCAAAAATGAGCCTCAAAAAACCATTGAAACAGCCAAAAACGAAGAGCCAAAAGAGAAAAAAACTGACAACCTACCGCCAAAGCAAGATGTGAAAAAAGAAGAAGTAAGTACCAAGAGTGAGCAAATCTCAAAAAAAGAACAAACCCAGACAGCGAGCCAGCCAAAGAGTGACGGTATAAAAGAGAGTAAAGAGCTGCCACAAAAACAGGAGCTTGCAAAAAATGAACAAAAACCAGCGCAAGCTACTTTGAAATCAGAAGAAAAGTTGCCAACTAGACAATCGGAGTCTCAGAGTGTGGTAAAGCGAGATGGCACTGATAGCGCAAAAGAGCCACAAAGAGAAATTGCAAAGCAGCCAAAAGATACTGATTCTACGGAGACAAAAAGGTCTCAAGAGCAATCTGGCTTGGAATCTCTAAAAACCGAGATTGCCAGTGGCGAGATAACACATGATGAGATTCAAGCACTATTGCAACGGACAGTTGAGGCTGCTGGGCAGGAGTCGGAAGTGACTGATAAGCTGGAAGGGCAAGATGATGTAGCTGACAAGCAGGATGCGGCGAATGAACATCAAAACAGCCTCGCAAAAGAGAGTGTAGATGCTACTGTCAAGCCAGATGAGTCGCCGATTGATAAGCCTGAGATAACAGCTTCTGAGGTGACAGTCAAAAAAGATAGTGTCGAGTCAAAAGAGACTCCATCCTCAAAAATAAAGTCGGAAGTTCTAAAAGAGATGTCCAAAACAGAGAGCAAAGAGCAGTTCCAGATAATGTCAAATCTAGCGCTCAACCTGAATAGAAACGGCTTTACGATGTTTGTCAAAGGTGAAGATGGCAAAGATGGAGTGCTACAATTTCGCAAAAAAGCTGGAGGTGTATTAACCCCCAAAACAGTAGAATTTTATAGCGCTTTTGAGCATTTGGGACCGATTGCGGGCGAGATTTCTCAATTTGGAGACCAGACATATCTTTCGATGGAAGTGGAGTTTGAATCTACGATGAAAGCTCTGGCTTCCACTATGTCGCAACTAGAGTTTTTTGACAAAAAAAATGTCAGTGTCAGACATGGCATAAAACAGCTCTTTGATCTCAAGAGCTCCCTTTTAAATTTAGTAGGATAACAATTTGACCCGTTTAAATAAAATATTTCATAGTTTTGGCATACCGTTTTGGGTGATTTTTTTTGCTCTTGTGCTTTTGTTTTGGATGGTTCCAGAGATAGACACGACTGTGGCTGCGCTCTTTTTTGATGGGCATATATTCACTTTCTCACAGAACCCCTTTGTGCTTTTTTTGCATAAATACACGCAGGTTTTTACCGTTTGTGTGGGAGCGTCTCTTTTGTTGATGCTGATAGCTACACTAATCACAAAAAAGCAGATTGTTTTACCAAAAAGAGCCATTATGTTTTTGCTTGTTTCACTCATTTTGGGTCCGGGACTGGTTGTAAATACGGTACTAAAAGACCATTTTGGCAGAGCAAGACCAGCCCAAATCAAGGAGTTTGGCGGTACTAAAGAGTTTACAAAAGCATTTGAGATTTCGAATAACTGCCAGACAAATTGTTCTTTTACCTGCGGTCATGCGGCTGTGGCGTTTTGGTTTTTGACATTTGGTTTTGTGGCTAGAGATGTGTGGAGAGCTAGGGTTTTTGCTTTTGGCATTCTATTTGGGGTTGTGGTCGGTCTAGGGCGAATGGCGCAGGGCGGGCATTTTTTGAGTGATGTGATCTTCTCTTTTTTCTTTGTGTATATAGTCTCAAAAGTAGCTTATGAGGTGGCTTATGACAAGGCTTGATGCAAGGTATTTGCCGCTATTGTTAGTAGGTTTATTTGCACTTTTTAGTGCTATTTACAATGCTTATCTGCCATTATATCTCGATGAAGCATACTACTGGATTTGGTCAAAACACCTTGACCTTGGTTATTTTGACCACCCTTTTATGATTGCGGTGCTCATCAAAGTTGCCACACTTTTTGGTGATTCTGCGTTTGCTATTCGCATGGTTAGCGTGTTTTGTGTGTCAGTTGGTGCGTGGTTTGTCTATCTGACGGCTAGGCGTGCATTTGATGATAAAACAGCACTGGCTGCTCTTGCTATCTTTTTGTGCTCCCCCGCTACTACCATGGGCTTTACGATTGCGTCACCAGATGCGCCACTTGTACTTTTTTGGTCAGCAGCTTTGTATTTTTCGTATCGTGCAGTTTTTGAAGACGACCTCAAATCATATATTTTGGCTGGCAGTTTTATTGGTCTTGGGATGTCGTCAAAATACACGGCTATTTTATTTTTGGGCTTTTTGGGTCTTTTTTTATTGATTAGACGACCGAGGTTGTTTTTGAGTCCAAAGCCTTGGTTTGCCATCATTATGGCTCTTGTGTTTTTTATGCCGACTGTATATTGGAACTACGAGCACGATTGGATTAGCTTTGCTTTTCAGTTCAAGCACGGCACAAACGAGAGTTTTCGACTTGATTTTGGGCATTTTTTTGAGTTTTTCGGCGGTCTATTTTTGCTGTTTTCCCCGATATTTTTTGGCTATTTTTTGTATCTATTCGGCAAGACAAAACAGTGGTTTTGTGATGACAAGCTCCTATTTTTTGCTTTGAGTGGTGTTTTTATTATTACTTTTTTTCTTTACAAAGCACTTTTCCTCAAAATGCAGCTTAACTGGGTAGCTCCTGCATTTATAGGGCTTGGGATATTTATAGCTAGATTTATTGTGACTCAAAATGCAAAAAAACTACTGATGCTGGCACTCGGTTTTTCTTTGATACTCTCTTTTGCCGTCCGCTTTCCATCCGCGATAGGGTTGAAGGGTGAGAAAAATTTTCACTCTCGTATATATGGGTTCAAAGAGTTATCGGAGGAGATGAAAAAGTTTGCACGAGCGGATGATAAAATATTTGCTGACCATCTGACGACAGCTTCTATACTTAGCTTTTATCTGCCAGAACATGGTGAAGCGATGATTCCAACACCTAGTCGTGCGTCTATGTTTGATATGTGGCAAGCTGGGTTTGACTTTGCGACGATGCATGGCATCTATGAGAGCGATAGTGAGCAAGCAGTGCAGTTAGCCAAAATTTGGCACAATGTCGAACTGATCGAAATATTTCAAACTGGTGCGCCAGAGTACAAAAACAAGAAATTTTACATTTATAGAGTATCAAATTGATTAAAAATATCATCAAACTAATCATAACAGTCGCGCTGTTTTGGTTCTTATTTTCTCGTGTTGACTTTGCAATGGTATCAAAAAATATCGAGCGAGCAGACATTCCACTACTTCTTATGGCGCTGACGCAAGCCATCTTATCCACTGTTTTGGCGGCGTATAGATGGGGTAGAATCACTAGTATCTTGGGACTCGCACATGGGTGGAGATTTTATCTATCCAGCTATTTCAAGGGTAGTTTTTTCAACCAAGCACTGCCTGGTTCTATCGGTGGGGATGCTGTGCGGATTGTAGATTTACATGAATCTGGCAAGCAGTGGTCTGACTCGTTTTATGCTGTTTTTATAGACCGTATTGCTGGGCTTGCTGGGCTTTTGATTATTAATCTGTTGGCTTTGTCGTTTATGTCAAATCTACTGCCAGCTTCATTTTCGCTCTCTATTTTGCTGATTTGTTCTGGTGGATTGGCTTCGATGGGGCTTTTGTTTATGCTCAAAAAAATAGGCTTTTTGCGAAAAATGCCATTGTTGTCGAGAGTGGTTGAGCTTTCAAGCGCCTTTTTGAGCGTTTACAAAGAGCGTAGAGAGATTTTTATACAAGTCGCAATATCGGTACTTGTGCATCTATTGTCGATTCTTTGCATATATTCATTGGCTAGAGCTGTACATCTTGACTATGAGCCGTGGGTATATTGTCTATTGATGCCGCCAGTATTTTTGATGATGATAGTACCAATTTCGCTTGCGGGATGGGGTGTGCGAGAGAGTATTATGGTGACACTTTTTACTTTTGTAGGAGCTGACAAGGCTGCGATTTTGGCTGTGGCTATGCTGTACGGCATAACTGTTATTGTGGCTAGTTTGCCTGGTGCATTCGTCTGGCTTAGTGAAAAAAGGAGAATAATATGACCGTAGATACCATGAGGGCTGTGGATTATTGGGCTGGGGTACCACTTTGCGCAGTCTCGACACTATTTCACAAGCTATTTTGCAAATCACGCGTAGATAAGCCAAAAAATCTCCTGCTCATAGAGCTGAGCGAGATGGGCAGCACCATTCTAGCCGACCCGATGATGCAAAAGCTAAAAGCAAATGGTCTAAATCTCCATTTTGTCATTTTCAAGAAAAACAAACCAAGCCTTGACCTCCTAAAATCAATCCCAGAGGAAAATATATTTACCATTCGCGATGATGGTCTTGGCTCTATTATCACTGATACTTTGCGGTTTTTGTTCTGGTGCAGAGAGAAAGACATCGACTCCGTCATCGACCTTGAGCTGTTCTCTCGCTTTACCGCGCTACTGACTGGGTTTTGTGGTGCTGGGATTCGTGTAGGCTATCACGCCTTCACTCAAGAGGGGCTATATCGTGGCGATATGCTCACACACAAAGTCGCATACAATTCACATCAACACATCTCCAAAAACTTCATCGCCCTTGCCGATGCACTCCTATCGGATAAAATGCAGACGCCATTTACCAAAAGAGCTGTCGGCGATGATGAGATAGTGCTACAGAAAATGCAGATAAGCGAAGAGCAAAAAGAGCTGATGAGAGCCAAAATGCTAGCGGAATCTGGCACTCTGGATTTCTCCAAACACAAAGTAGCACTCTTCAATGCAAATGCCTCTGATCTCATGCCGCTTCGTCGCTGGCCTAGAGAAAACTACATAGAGCTAGGCCGCAGACTACTAGCAAAAGACGACTCGCTCTACATCTATCTCACAGGTGCACCATCTGAACGAGAAGGGTTACAATTTATCGCTGATGCTCTGGGTGAGAGATGTGTAAATTTCG
>CAZNYV010000001.1:41951-70555 GCA_964577355.1 uncultured Campylobacteraceae bacterium | reverse complement strand
TTTGCTTTGATTAAGTCGGTCAGTTTGGCATCGATTACAGCATCAATCCTGCTTACAAAAATACTTGCTACGGAAAAAACCCCGGCAAGAGTACCCTTATTCTTTTCAAGTTTTTTCAGCCATTTCATATAGGCACCTGCGATATCAAGGTAGTGCTGTTTGGAAAAAATTAATGTAGCATTGACGTTTATCCCTAAAGCTATTAGTTCGGTGATCGCACCCATAGATTCTTTTGTTGCTGGAACTTTTATCATTACATTTGGCTCGTTTATTTCACGGAACAGTCTAGCACCCTCGTCGATGCTTGCTTGTATGTCATTTGCCAACATTGGGTCAATTTCTAGGCTTACAAAACCATCATCACCTTTGTCATAGAGCGGACGGAGGATTTGCGCCGCCTTTTTTATATCTGATATTGCCAGCTTTTCGTATATCTCTTTTGGCGATAACCCTTCGGCTTTATATTTGTAAATGTCGTTTTTGTAAGCGTTTGATGTGCTAAAAGCATTCTTGAATATAGCTGGATTGGAAGTAGCACCGTTTATAATGCTATCATTTAGAAGTTCTAAAAATTGACCATCCAAAAAATCTCTCTCTATGAAGTCGACCCACAAAGAAAATCCAATATCACTCATATCAACACTCCGCCTTTTAATTATGGTTAATTGTACCATTTTAGCTTTTTGAGTTTGTACAATAACCGCTTTTTGGCTAAAATGAAAATAAAAATGAAATTGGTAAAGCATTGATAAAACAAGAGTCTATAGAAATCCTCAAAACGCGCCTAGATGTCGTAGATGTAGTAGGTTCGTATATCGAGCTAAAAAAATCAGGAGCTGGTACATACAAGGCTTGTTGCCCATTTCATGCAGAAAAAACAGCAAGCTTCACTGTGAGCGCCACAAAGCAGATTTATCACTGTTTTGGCTGCAAGGCAAGTGGGGATGCTATCAAGTTTGTGAGTGAATATGAGAGGCTAAGCTATCCAGAGACACTAGAAAAACTAGCTACTAGCTATGGCATCAAACTAGAATATACAGACGAGCAAAAGAAAAGCACCAATGTTTTCAAAAAGATGAATGACTTTTTTCTCTCAGAATTTGCGAGCAATCAGTCGGCAAAGCAGTATCTGTCTGGCAGAGGTGTGCAGCTTGGTATGATTGAGGGTTTTGAGATAGGTTATGCGCCAAACTCGAGACGACAAATAGAGTTTGCCAAACAAAATATGCTCAATATGTCAGAGCTTATCGAGGCTGGCATATTTGGAGAAGAGGGCGGAAATCTGTTTGCTCGTTTTGTGGAGAGGGTAATATTTCCAATAAAAAATCAAAGCGGAGTTATTATCGGATTTGGTGGCAGAACACTTACAAATCATCCAGCAAAATATGTCAACTCCCCGCAGACCAAATACTTCAACAAATCAAAGACCTTTTATGCTCTTGAGCGAGCGAGAGACGGTGCTATCAAGAAAGGTAAGCTAATCATTGTCGAAGGATATATGGATGCTCTGATGCTTCATCAGTTTGGCTTCGATAATGCTGTAGCAGTTCTTGGAACAGCACTTACAAAAGAGCATATTCCGACAATCAAAAAACTCAGAAGCAGTGTTGTGCTGGCATTTGACACCGACAAAGCTGGTGTGAGTGCTGCAGTTAAATCTTCGCTCGTATTGATAGAGCATGGTATTGACGGGGGTGTGGCTATCTTTGATAAGGGGCTGGATCCAGCTGATATGTTGGTAAATGGCAAAGCGGAGCAGGTTGGGGCAATATTTGGTAAGCCAATCGCCTTTGGAAAGTTTCTTATTGACCAGATAGCGTTTAGATATGACTTGGCTCAGCCTATGCAAAAACAAAATGCGTTTGATGAAGCTATGGTTTTGCTCAAGCAGTTTAGTCCCGTATTGCAAGATGAGTACAAAACATACGCTGGTGTGGTTTTGGGCGTAGATATTTCGCTATTCAAAGGACTGAGGGGCAAAAAAGAAAATACCATTTCAATAGGCGGGACATATGATTTGGCAGAAGCTTCTATCATCAAAACAGTTATAGAAAAGCCAGTGTTCGCTGATATTTTGCTAGATAGAGTCTCAAAAGCTGTTTTTGCAAAACATCAAGACCTGCTAGATGTAGCGCTTGCTGGAGAGCATAATGACTCTCGCATCAATGAGCTTCATTTGGAAAACAGTATAAAAGTGCTTGATGAAAAAGATTTTGTCTCAGATTTAAAAAAACTGACTATGCTTTATTTGGAGAAGGCAAAAGGTATGCTTCGTACAAATGAGACAATGAGTACTACGCAAAAGAGCTTTTGGCTTCGACGAATCAACGAGATGCAACTGGACCTCAAATCAGGCAAATTTGTGATGATAGACGAAGAGCTTGAGAAGATGCTTACTGTTTTTTGAAAATCCCAGCTTTTTTGTCTTTTTGAATCTTGTCATGCGGCAGTACAAGCCCGTGCATTGAGATATAAATACCGTTTGCTACTGATGCGTTTAGAAAACCAATCGCACTTGCCAGATTGAATATTGCTTCATCCTTTTGGACATTAAAAGGTTTCATTGCGCCTACAAATACGACTCTTTTTTGAGAATGCGGTAAATTTTTGGCAAGGTAATTTGCACTAATACTCATCGTGTCGGTTCCGTGTATGACTATTATATTGGCATGCGGGGAGTCTTGGATTGTTTGTTGTAACAAAGCCCTGTCGCTATCAGTAAAATCATTGCTATCTTTGTGGATGATTTCCAAATAGTCGCACTCCAGATTCCCCCTGCTCAAATTAGTTATCTCTCTGGGGGCTTTGGCGGATTTGTCAATGTCAAATAGCCCTGTTGCCTCATTGTATATCTTGTTAAATGTACCACCAGTGCTGATGATTTGTAGTATCAAAACTCAAATCCTCCAACAGCCCCTTTGCTCATGCTGGCATATACCGCTTCAACATATGAGGTTCTAACCGCACAACCGATTAGCTCTTTGCAATCGTTGCACGATAGATATTCGGTCTCATTGTATAGTTTGACAAAACCATGGTCTCTTTGACATTGAGATAGTGTTTTTGTGACCTCCAAGAGCCTCTCCTCGTAAATATCCATCATATGGCTTTTGAGTATACCTCGAGGACTTTTTCTATCTCATAATTGGAGCCAAAAAAGCATGGTGTGGTATCGTGGTGGTTGGCTGGTATTAGTTCTAGTACTCTGCGATTTCCGTCTATTGCCTGACCCCCAGCTTTTTCATATACAAATGCAAAAGGGAAAACCTCAAAGACCATTCTGAGCTTGCCTTTTGGCTTGTCTAGTGTGCCAGGATAGCTAAATAGTCCACCGCCTTTGATAAGGATTTGATGAAGGTCTGGAACCATGCCGCCAGAGTATCTAAGTCTATATCCTTCGGAGAACAGTGTATCAATCATAGCTTTGTGATAAAAATGCCATTTGGCTTGTGTTGCACCGCATGCGTTGAGCTTGCCCTTTTTGCCAAGGCGGATTGTCTGGATAAATTGCCACTCATTTTTTTGATTAAGTCTAAACAGCTCCACTCCATCTTCGGTTGCAGTGACGAGCTCTACTCTAGGGCCATATACAACATAGGCACTTGCTATTAGATTTGGCCCGGCGAAATCATCAATGTATATGCCAAATATCGAACCAACGGAGAGGTTTGTATCAACTAAAGATGAGCCATCTAGCGGGTCGTACCCTATCAAATATGTACCGTTTGGATTAAATATATCTACTGACTCTTTTTCTTCACTTGCTAGAGCTTTTATACTCTCTATTTTTGATAGCTCTTCTTCGATAATAAAATCGCTTTTGATGTCTAGTTTGAGTTGAACATCGCCAGTCGCATTTTCATTTTCAGCATAACCAGTATCGTCGTATGCAATAGCCTCTCGGATTCTGATTGCCGATCTTTTAATGGCTTCTAATATTTCATTCACTATATATCCTTTGCATTTTTTAGTATCCAATCACAAATTTCACCAATATCATCGATTCCAAGTATAGCCAATTCAAGATTAGCTTTTGCCTTCTCTTGTATTAGGTTATCGCTCAGTGCGATAGCATTTGAGAATGGCAGATAAGCTTCATCAAAACTCTCCCTAAAGAGAGATATTCTAGGCAAATCCCACTCTTTGAGCCCTTCGACAATCAACAAATCAAACGCTCCAAGAAGTGAGACTATCTCCTCAAACTCAGAATTTGTGTGTTTGAAAACAGTAGTCCTAGTTGGTGAAACGACTAATGTGTCAGCTCCAGCAGAAAAAAATTGCTCAGAATCTTTGCCTTTGATGTCAAATGTTGCTTTATCTTTTGGGTCGTGTTTTACTACGGCAATCTTCATTTTGGGTGATAACTTAGCTATTAGCTTAAGTATAAGTGTTGTCTTACCAGAGTTAGAAGGACCACTTACTGCTATTGCTTTTCTTGTTTTGGCGCTAATTTTGTATCTCCTGTAGCATGATAGTAAATATCGCTCCTCTTTCTCCGTTTTTGGCAGTTATTGCTCCGCCACTACACTGTTCAACTGCTTGTTTGGTGATATAAAGCCCTAAGCCCGTTCCGCCTTTTGAGTACTTAGTACTAAAATATGGCTCAAATAGACTATCTATTGCTTTTTCATCTATTCCTCCAGCTGAGTCCTCAATAGAAATAACAATCATTCCTGCGATATTTTCTACACTGATATCGATTCGCTTGTCACTAATATCTTTGTCACTAAAAGCATCTCTAGCATTGTTGATTATATTTAAAACAGCTTGAGCAAATTCATTTGGCACACCAAAAGCGATATATTTTCCCTCTTCGCTGTAGCCAAGGGCAATATTGTTATTTTTTAGTGATGAGTTTGCGATGGCTATGGATCTGTTGAGCATATCGCCTACAAAAAAAGCTACTTTCTCTTTATCTGGTCTAAAAAATGTCTGGAAATCGCCTATTGTGTCAGACATATAAGATATGAGTTTTTTTGATTCAGCCATGGAGTCGGCGAATTTTTCCTCGTCTAGCTTGCCAGCCTTGAATTTTACTGATAAGCTTTGGAGTAGGAGCCATAGGTCATTTTGCTGTTCCCTCCATTGATGCGAAATATTGGCTATAGTTTCACCAATTGTTGCATATCTTGACTGCCTTATCATTGCACTATCTTTTTCTCTAATCTCGTCTATTTTTGCTTTGACCTCACTCTCCAAATCTTCGCTTCGTTTTGCCAGTTCTTCTTGGTAGAGGTAAAGTCTGTTTAGCATTAGATTGGCTGATTGCGCCATTTGCTCTATTTCATCGGAGTACTTCTGATTGCTTGGTAGATAGCCAATGCTTCCTAATAGACCAATTTTGCCCATCATATCAGACATTCCAACCAGCCTTAGAAGTATTTGATTTTTTAAAAACCAAAACATCAAAAACGACCCAGTCAAAATCACAAGTATGCCAATAAGTGCAAATTTCTTGAGCATATCAAGACCATAACTATAAAGCCCTCTGTCAAAACTAAACTTCAAGGCAAAAGGCGTGGATGTCTCACCAAAATACAAATAAGCATCTTTTTTTTCGCTACTAATGTCAACCCAGCCCAAATCATGTTCTTTTGAAAGATTTACACCTTTTGGCAGGTCTTTTAACTCTACTTTTTGAACTGTTGAGCCAAAAAGGTTTGAAACTTCATTATAGAAGCTTTTATCCATCCATCTTGCAAATACAACTACGCCATCAGCCGGACCACTCTTGTCTGATTGAACTATTGGATGTATTGCATACAATATATCTTGCCCAGCTATGGTTTCCACACAGTTTGAGTCAGTTATTTTTTGTAATATTTGATGTTGTGATGGAGCTGAAAGACATTGAGATTTGGTCAGAAAATCATTTTTTATATCTTTTTTACTTTTGTCTTTTGCGGCAAACCCAACAAGCTCTCGTTTTGCATTAAAAATCAGAACAAAATTGGAGGTCAAATCGTCAAGATTGGCAGCTCCCATATTTGCCTTTTCAAATTTTTCATTTGGCTTTTTGGCATATTCATACAAATCATCCCAAACACCCCAATTTTTGACAAGAGTATTTTGAGTTTTCAGTTGAGTGGAAAAAATCTCTTTTAATCTAATTGATTTCTCATTTAAGCTGACATCGTCAATGTGTCCAAGTGTATTTTGAACATAAAATCCAGACATAGCAAATAATAAAATTATGAATGTAGCCGTTACAGCACCAATAATGAGGACAGCTTTTGCTAGAATGCTTGATGAAATAGATTTATGCATTTATCTACCTAACTTATCTTTGAGCTTGACGAGTACTTTTTCTAAATCATCTAAATCCAGAGGTTTTTTGAGAAACTCAAAAATATTAAATTTTGAACTTTCCGACATCTCGTGTTCGCCTTGGAATGCCGAAACAATCACTATATTAATATCCTCACTAAGTTTTCTTATTTCGCTTATCAGTGAAAACCCATCCATATTTGGCATTCGAAGATCAGTTATAAGCACATCGAACCTGCCGCTTTTGAATTTTTCTAGTGCATCCTCGCCATCATTTGCTACTTCTAAGTGAGTTACAATTTCTGCTAAAAATTCGCCAACGACACTTCTTGCCATTTGACTATCTTCAACATACAACACTCTCAAGTTTTTCACTATCTATCTCCTTTGTCTATAGGTGTTTTCTTTTTCATTAGTGCCAAGGCTAGAGCCTTTAGCGTGATTTCGAACTTCTTGTTCATATCAGCAAGAGTGGCTATAAAGCTATTAACCTTTTCCTCCTCCTCTTTTTGTTTTTTTATATTTTGGGCAATATCTAGCTTCAACTTGTCAATTTTGGAACTTATCAATTTTGCTTGACTCTCATTTCGTTTTTTTCGGCTGGAAGCCTCTTCTTGTCTTATGGATAGTTTTTTCGTCATAATCATTCGTGCACTTATTTCATCTTGAAGCTTTGCTCTCTCTGTGGCATTTGTGATATTTTTGAACCTAGTTCGAAGCTCTTTTAGCTCGTCATTTGTTTTTTTCTCTTCGTCGATATAGTTTACAATCTCTTTTTCTATTGACTCAGAGACGGTTTCTAGTGATGTGGCTTCATCTGTTAATTTTGATATTTCAGCTTCAACTTCGCCGTTTTTATTCAAGATAGCGAGCGATGCCTGTCGCTTTTGCTCGATTGATTCTTGACTTTTTTTATACTGCATAATCAGACTAAAGATACTAACATTATTCCATTTTTTGCCATTCTCATCAATGATTTCTGGTAGTCTATATTTGATGTTGTCACTTTCAAAAGCTATGTCTCCAGAGTATGATTTGAGGAATCTATCAGCGTTAAAATCTTTTTTTGATAGTAGGTCGAGTAGCTTGTTTGCCATAAACTTGTGAACAAACATCCAGTGTTCACGAAGAATCATATTTCCAAGTCCGATTATTACGCCTTCGTCTTCATAGGCATATTCGTTCAGATGTTTTGTAAGATATTTTTGAATTATTTTGATGTAGTTTTTTTCGTAAAATGAGAAGCTAATAGTAGCAAAATTGAGTTCGTTAGCCGTACACTCATCCATGGCCTGAGTAACCACGAGCATCTCAGACTCGGCAATTTGGAAAGTTTTTTTTCTTATTATCTCTACCTCTTCTTTTGGTAGTCCGTTGTAGCGTTGCTCGAATTTTTCTTTGCATTGCTCGCCCTGTTCAATAAAACGCCTAACAACAACTTTATCGCCCATAAATACGATTACATCTTTTGGTTTTAAGGCAACTTCGTCTCGCAGTTTGTTTTTTATAAACTCTTTTAGGGTTGCTGTGAGTGGCTCTCCTTTGAACTCGGTCTCTGCTAATATTTCTATTGCACTAAATATGATACAGTTGTTCTGGATTGTATTGACTGCCGCAAACGGCTTTGTTATGTTTTCTGTATGAATAACTTCAGCTTGAACCTTTATTCTCTTGATGATTATTTTTGAATCTCTAAAAAACACTATATCACCATCTTGAAGCCCAAAAATAGTCTTTATAGTCTCTTTTGCTAGTTCCCTTGCTTCTTTCTCATTTTCAGCAAACATTGAAACGAGCTCTTGCGTTGTTATTTCTGGGATTGTAAATATGGTTTCATTTGATGAGGCAAACAGCTCTTTTTGCGTTTGTAATAAATCAGATGCTATAGAGAGTGTTTGTTTATCCATTTGGGTGTGTCATTATGCCTAGGTCAATTTTTGGGAGCGCTTTATCTGCTTATAGTATAATCCAAAATCTATAAAACAACAGAGGTTTTACGATGAGAATCAACGGTTTTGTCTTTTTTTTGACCATATCAGCGTTTGTGCTTGGTGGTTGTGGTATGAACATGCAAGAAGAGGCAGATAGTGCTTTTAAAATGTTCAATAAAGATCAGTTTTATGAGAGTGCCCTAATCCAGACAAAGAGCTCTCAAATCATCAATTCACTGGAAACAAAAGCGAAAATTAGTGCTACATATATGAATAAGATTGACCCAAAATATACAGATGGGGAGTACTTTTTTGTTGGTGTTTATATTGTCAACGATGATGATGACAACAAAAAATCAGGTCTTGCGAATAAGAGATTTAAGCTGTACATAAACAACACAGACAAGAAAGCTGAAAAAGGCTCTCAGATAGAAGCTGAAGTGGTTGAGACTCTTAAAAACGAAGACGATGCTGTCAAAAAAATGCCTCATACAGAAAATTGGAGTAAATACTATATAGTTAAATTTCCAACACAAAAAGCAGCTTCTATTACTATGGAATATAAAAGCGAATACGGAAAAGCAGTACTGTTGTTCCCAAAAATCTAACACAATGTACTTTAGTCGTTTAGTACCGACCTTGGTCTAAATGTGTCAAGCTTCTTTTGGAGCTCATCCATTTCGGCGGCTTCTTTGTCTTTGTGGTTTTGCGAGGCGATAGACATAGTGTCGTCGCCTTTTATATCTTTGTATATAGCAACTGCAAAAACAACACAAAAAGCCATAACTATAAAAAATAGTATTAGCTTTTCTTGCTTACTCACGGCTATACCTGCATAGCAAACTGATAAATCACTTTGACCAAAAACAAATCCAAAAATTGAAGTATCACAATAATAATGAGTGGAGCCAAATCAACTCCACCAAAGATTGTAGGAATTTTGCTTCTGACAACTCTATAAACAGGCAGTGTAAGCTTATTTAATATTTGAACGATTGGGCTAAATGGATCTGGTCTAACCCAGCTAATAAGTGCTTGAATTATGACAACCCAAATATATGTCGTTATGAGCATGTGCATTATCCCAGCAAGTGCCTCCAAGAGTGTTTTTAGAACAAACATTGCCTGTTACGCTTTTGCTTTTTGTAGGGCTGATATTAAAGCATCAATATTTGACGACGGAATATGTACCTTCCAATCTGGACCACTATTTTTGAGACTTACACCGATAGAAACCACAGTTTCACTTCCAGCACCATAAGGCTCACTAATTGTAGCTACAGTAATATGTCCGCCAGCTTTGCTTGCCAAGTCTATTGTTTCTACTATATTTGCGTTGTTTGACATTTTTTATCCTTATATAAATTGAATCATGACTATTCTATCACTTTTCTCTTTTTAACTGATGTTACGCATAAATACGGGCAAAGCCCGTGTTTATGGCAAGGGCTATTCGCCCTTTGCAAACCCCATGTAGCCGCAGGCGGAATTTCGCAAGCGTTAAGCGAGGACAAAAGCTACCCACTTTGTGGGAGAGTAAGAAATCTATTCAATTGTTTTTAAGAAGGCTGTTTTGATTTTGGTATAAATCTCTTCAAAATCTACAGAATAAACTCTAGTGTCACCAATTGTAGTGATGAAGTTGTGATCTTTTGTCCATCTAGGTAGTAGATGTAAATGCATATGCTCCGCAATGCCTGCTCCAGCTGCGGAACCAATATTTATGCCCATGTTTACACCTTGTGCATTCATACCTGTTCGAAGTGCTTTTACGCCTTTTTGTGCTAGAAAGCTTATGTGTTGCCAAGTATTAGGGTCGAGTTCATCAACAAATTCGGTGTGAAAATGAGGGATAATCATAAAGTGACCAGGAGAATATGGGTATAGATTCATAACCGCAAAACATAGCTCGTCACGGTACAGCACTCCGTTTTTGTCGTCGTTTTGTGGATTGGCGGAGATGTCACAAAATACACACTCGCATCCGCCAGTATTTCCTCTGACATATTCAGCCCTCCATGGCGCATATAAGTGCTTCATTTTGACTCCTGATGTTTTTAGATATATGATGGTGCGTCGTTGGCAAAGTATATCAAATCACCAGATTTTGTCTCTTTGCCAAGTGTGCTTACTAATTCCGTTTTGTTCTGCAATATAATTTTGCGTGGTTTTTTGATTATCTCGTCATAAAGCTTGACATTCAATGCTCCTGTAAGTATTACGAGGTCAAAAGTCTCATTTATCATATCTGCAATTTTCTCATTGTCACTTTGGTTGGCTTCGACAAGTCCTGGCGTGACAATAACTTTTGTACCAGAGTATGTTTTGCATAGAGCAATCGCTTCACTCATGCCATCTACATTCCCATTGAAACTATCATCCAAAATAACTTTGCCGCCAGCATCTATTCTTTGGAGTCTATGCTCTACGGCTGGCAGTTTGGATACAGCTTCTCTTATTTCGTCAATACTCATTCCAAGCTCATTTGCTACGAGAATTGCTGCGGTGATATTGATGGCATTAAATGAGCCGAGAATTGGCGCATGAAAGCTCTCTCGTTTGTCGTTTATTTGTAATTCAAAAGAGATGCCGTCTAGTGTCGAGTTTAGATTCGAGATTTTAGTATCTTGATTGAAGCCAAAAGGCTCGATTCGTCCACCGAAAGCTCCAACATTTTCAAAAACAAACGCTTTTTTTAGGTTTTTTGATGATAAAAGTTCTGTTTTGGTGGCAATAATATTTTCCATTGATTTGAAGTATTCGATGTGGGCAGGACCTACTTTGCCAATAACTGCAATACTTGGCTCTACTAGTTCTGCAATTTCCAAAATATCACCTTTTGCTCTAGCACCTGCTTCCACTATATATACTTGCGAGTTGTCTGGTAGGCTTTCGTTGATGTCCTTTAGAATACCAACTCTTGTGTTGACGCTTCTGGGTGTAGCGTAGACTACAAATTTAGTTGACAATATTTCAGCTAAAAAGTTTTTTATGCTTGTTTTGCCGTAGCTTGCGGTGATTGCTACGACTTTTAACTCGCTGTTTTTTTTGAGTTTTTGTATAGCTTTTTGTTCATACTCTTTTGCTAGTTTTCGCTCTATCATTGTAGAAATAAGATGAGCGATTGCGATAGAAAGCAAAGGGGCGAGTGGAATAATTTTATAAAATAAAATCAAAACTGAAGCGGTCGCAATAAATATTGCCAAAAATCTTTTGACTCTTCCAGTAAAAACTAGCTTTTTATCAAGTTGTCTTTGCCATAAGTATATAGCTATCAAGGTGTAGCATAGTGCGACTGGCGCAAGTATTTCTTCTTTACCAAATACAAAGCCGAGCAAAAATAGTGCATAAGGAGCAGCGAAGTAGATTACTATCCACTGTTTTTTATGAAATTTTAATAAAACCCTAGAGAACTGGTAGGCATGCCACTGTAGTAGAGTTGCCGTAAAATACCAAAATAGCAGGGAGATGGAAATGGTAAAGATTGAAATTTGTGTCATTTGTTTTAATCCAATTTGGTTAGAATAAAAAAATTGTAACCAAATCAAGGTAAGACACATGAATGACGCACTTTTATCCAAGATAAGAAGTCTCCCACCGCTCCCAGAAACTGTTATGGAACTGCAGAAGGTTTGTTCAAATCCAGATGCATCACTAGCTGATCTGGCAAAAATTATCGAAAAAGACCCAATGGTTACTGCAAATCTTATCAAAGCTGCAAACTCTCCTTTTTATGGCTTCAGTAGAGAGATTGCCTCTGTGGCTCAAGCCGTATCTCTGTTCGGCATGTCAACAGTCAAAGGCATTGCGATGTCAAACTCTGTAGCCAATGCGCTCAAAATTGACCTTGCGCCTTATGGTATCAAACCAAGTCGTTTTGCAGAGTTATCATCAATGCAAAATGCACTTTTACAAAAATGGAAACCGAGTGGTGATAAAAAAATCATGGACACGCTTATTACAGCTTCGTTCTTGCAAGAGACAGGCAAAGTCATTATCTCGCAAGAGGTCATAAGACTTGAGAAGACAAATGAATTCAAAGAAAAAATCCAAACTGGCGTAATGTCAGAAGTTGAGATGGAATATGTAAGTGAAACAACCGCATCTACAACTGCAGCAATTTTTGAGTTTTGGAGATTTGAAGAGTCTGTTATAGATGCTATTAAAGCTTCAGATGAGCCTTTGAAGGCCGAGGGTGATGTGAGATTTTGTGCCTCTGTCTTAAATGTTCTGAAATGTGTAGTAGATACACTTGCTCCATTTAGTGACGCCGCTATCGAACTTGCCAATAAAAGAGCTAGCCAGTACGGCATAAAAACTCCACAGCTTGATGCCGCCATAGCTGCTATGAAAGAAAATCTCTAAAAACCATTCCGCCTATCAACATAGCAAAATAATTGTTGATAGGTTTTCTCTAGCTCTTTATATTACTCGTGTTTTAGAAGTATGTTCAACTTTTTACCCTTTTAAGCCCTTTTTGGGTATAAATCCGCTCACAAAACTCCAATTCTGCTATAGCTCTTTTGCAAGCTTTACATGATGGTCAAAAGCCAAAATATTAGAGTTTTACAAAAGAGCTACAAAACGAAAATCAAAGAAGGTAACATCAATGCAAGATATACGAAATATTGCCGTTATAGCGCACGTTGACCACGGTAAAACGACGCTTGTTGACGGTCTGCTAAAACAATCAGGTACTCTAAATGAGAGAGAAGAACTAGACGAGAGAGCGATGGACTCAAATGCACTCGAGAGAGAAAGAGGCATCACGATTCTGTCAAAAAACACGGCTATCAGATACAAAGGTACGAAGATAAACATCATCGACACTCCAGGACACGCCGACTTTGGTGGTGAGGTCGAGAGGGTTCTCAAGATGGTTGACGCCGTGCTTTTGCTCGTCGATGCTCAAGAGGGTGTTATGCCTCAGACAAAATTCGTCGTCAAAAAAGCAATCGCTTTGGGTCTAAAAATCATCGTAGTTGTAAACAAAATCGACAAACCAGCTGCAGAGCCAGAGAGAGTTGTAAACGAAGTATTCGACCTTCTATGCGCACTTGAAGCAAGCGATGAGCAACTAGAGTTCCCGATAGTATATGCGGCGGCTAGAGAGGGCTTGGCGAAACATGAGATGACAGATGAGGCAAAAGACCTTACTCCACTATTCGAGACTATCCTAAAACACACTCCGCTCCCACAAGGCGAGCCAGAAAACCACCTTCAAATGCAAGTATTTACACTTGACTATGACAACTATGTGGGCAAAATCGGTATCGCTAGGGTATTCAACGGCGTTGTGAAAAAAAATATGCAAGTCGTCCTAGCAAAAGCTGACGGCGAAAAAGTAAACGGTAGAGTTACAAAACTAATCGGTTTCATGGGTCTAGCAAGAACAGAAATCGAGCAAGCAGAAGCAGGTGATATAGTAGCTGTTGCTGGTTTTGAAACTATCGATGTTGGTGATAGTCTTTGCGACCCTGCAAATGTAATGCCACTTGACCCAATGCACATCGAAGAGCCTACTATGAGCGTCGTATTCTCTGTAAATGACTCTCCACTAGCAGGACAAGAGGGCAAACATGTCACGGCAAACAAACTGAGAGAGAGACTAGAATTCGAGATGAACACAAACATCGCCATGAAACTAGAGAGTGATGGCGAAGGTAAATTCAAAGTATCAGGTAGGGGTGAGCTTCAAATCACAATCCTTGCTGAGAATATGAGAAGAGAGGGCTTTGAGTTCGGTATTTCTAGACCTGAAGTTATCGTAAAAGTTGAAAACGGCGTAAAATGTGAGCCGTTCGAGCACCTTGTAACAGATGTGCCAGAAGAGTTCAGCGGTACAATCATCGAAATCCTTGGCAAAAGAAAAGCTGAGATGAAAGTAATGGTTCCAATGGGAATGGGCAGAACTAGGATGGAGTTTGAGCTTCCAGCAAGAGCACTAATCGGTCTTAGAAGCTTTTTCCTAACAAGTACAAAGGGTGAAGGTATCATGAACCACTCATTCCTAGAGTATAGACCTTACAGTGGTGAAGTTGAGAGCAGAAACAACGGTGCGCTTATCTCTATGGAAAACGGTGTAGCGACTGGTTATTCTATATTCAACCTACAAGACAGAGGTGCAATGTTCGTCAAACCTCAAGACAAAGTCTATGAGGGTATGATTATCGGCGAGCACTCAAGAAGCAATGACCTAGAAATCAATGTAACAAAAGAAAAACAACAATCAAATGTTCGTTCTTCTGGTGCAGATGAAGCTATCAAACTTGTACCACCTAGAGAAATCAACCTTGAGCGAGCTTTAGAGTGGATAGAAGATGATGAGCTAGTGGAAGTTACTCCAATCAGTGTCAGAATCAGAAAAAGATACCTTGATGCAAACTCTAGAAAGAGATTTGGCAAGGCAAAATAACACTCCAACTGTCAAGGCTTAATGGTCTTGACAGTTTAAATACTACTACTAACCTCGTCTTTTAACAATCTAAGCTCTACAATCTGCCTCTCTTGCTCTTTTATCAACTTGTCTATTTTTTGCATTATCTGATTTTTTTGTTTGTTACTCTCTTTGAAGTAGACTTCACTTCCTAGCCTCAAAAGTTCATACATACGCCGTTTTTCAGGGTCTTTATGCCTCTTGTAGGTGCATGATAGATTCCTTTGCGTCATACCACAAAGTTCAGCAATTTGCTTATCTTTTATCAAGATGCCATCCTGTCGTTTATGTCGCAAGAACTACCTTCTGGCCAAACATAAAACCTGTTTTCTTGAGCTACCTTGGTCAACATAGTGTCGTTTGCTAAATCTAAATCACTCACAACTTCATCGTAAGAAGCCTGTATCTCCATCAGAATCTGTAATCTCTGAGACATTTTCAATCTGCTATGCGAAATATTCAACTCACCCATCGTCATTAGAAACTCCTTGCTAATTTGGATTTTTACGCACATATTATAGCAATATATTTCTAAAATAGATATATAAATTTATAAAAATAGCAATATATATCTAATTTGATTTTTTGTTTATTTTGGTCAAAGATGGATATAATCTACTAAATAAATTCATTTGAGGCTGTATTCTGTGGATAATTTAAAAGAGTTAATCGAGAAGCATAAAGACAAATCTATTTTGTATGTTGAGGATGAGGATTTTGTGCGAGAACAGATGGAAAAGGTGCTTTGTAGACTCTTTAAAGATGTGACGACTGCTTGTGATGGTCAAGATGCTTTGAATAAATATGGCACAAGAAGATTTGATATTATTTTGACTGATATACAGATGCCAAACATGGATGGGGTGGATATGACAAAAAGGATACTTGCCATTGAGCCAATGCAGCCAGTCGTGGTTATGACTGCATTTAATCAAAATAGCGAGTTGCTGGGTTTGTTAGATATGGGAGTCAAAAAAATAATTACAAAGCCTGTTTCGTTATCTGAGCTATTCGGTACATTTATATCGATTTTTGAGTAAGTTGTAGTGACATTTTTAGAAATTTTAGAGTGCGGTAATCAAGACTTAATAAAACAAACAATACTGGAGCGGTTTTCCAAAAACAGAGCTTTTTTTGCGGAGCGTAACAAACAACTGTTTGAGTTTTTGGGGCGGAGGGCTGAGGAGTTTGCTATCACGGTTGATGATGGCGGTGTGAATATTATAAATATCAAGAATCATCAAACTGTTTATGATTGTGTTGATGGCAAACATCAATTTGTCGCTGCATCAAAGATTTTTGCAGAAGACCCATATTCACCGCCAAATTGGAAAGTTCATCAAAATGATTTGGACATATATGCAATAGATGAGAAGTTTTGGCTTACAGGGAAGTATGCAGACAAAATAAAAGGTATTTTCTTTAGAGATAGTAGATTTTTGGTGGAACTCTTTCATTTGCCAGCAAATTTTCTCCCGTCACTCTCGTTTTTTGGTCTTGGTGGCGGACTGTTTATTGAGTATTTATTGGAAAAATACAGTTCAATATCTTCGTTTTTTATCTATGAGCCAAACCCAGATTTTTTTACTATATCTTGTTATTTCGTGGATTATGAGAGACTGTATGGTGTTAGTGTGTTTGGTAATAGCATGATTTGTGTGGGTGGAGAGCTTCCAAATAGCATGGCAAAAGATTTTTTTTCTACACAAAAGATAACTGCAGGATTTATTAGACTGGAGCTTTCGGTGTACGAAGATGAGCAAATAGCAAGAGCCAAGAAGATATTTGAACTAGCTCAGAACTCTTGTGTGCGAGGCTGGGGAACTTACGAGGATGAGATAACAGGATATAAAAATCAACAAAAAAATATAGATTTGGATAATCCATCGGTTGCGATACTGTCTCGCCCGCAAAAGATAGACGCACCAATATGTGTTGTAGGTAATGGAGCTAGCCTTGATGGGCTTTTGGAGTTTATTAAGAGCAATCAAGACAGTATGATAATTCTTTCTTGCGGAACATCGATTAGAACACTCCTAAAAAATGGTATCAAGCCTGATTTTCAGCTAGAAATAGAGAGGATGGATTATCTATCTGATGTGCTCACTGAAGCTGGATATAGTGCTGATATACCAATCATAGCTTCCAATGTTATAAATCCAAAATCTCTAGCGCTTGCGAATGAGCCATATATTTTCTTTCGTGATTTCACGAGTGGAAGCTATATAAAGACACCGAGAGTAATTTTGCATTTTGGCTCTCCTTTTGTAGGAAATGCTGGTTTGAACCTTGCGGCACTATTTAGTGATGAAATAATTTTGTGTGGTATTGATGTGGGCTACAAAGCAGGGTCTACTATCCACTCAAAAGATTCGATGTATGAAGAAGAGTGTCAGTTGCCAGCCGATTCTGTTGAGGTTAGACCGAATTTTGTGGACTCGGTTGTATATTCAAATGCCCTTTATAATCTATCAAAAGATAACCTTGAGAGAGTGATACAGTATGTGAAACCGAAGACAGTATATAACTTGTCTGATGGCGCATATATAGAGGGTGCAAAGGCGGTAAGAGTAAGTGATTTGCGCGCTAAACCTATTAAAAAGTCAGTAAAAATCAAGCAAATCAAAAAAGCTTTTTCAAAATCTAGCAAAGACATATTTATCAATAATGAAAAAGTTGATATTTTGGCATCAATGCACAAAATCAAACAGGAGATTATGGGTATTTTGAATGTCGATATCAACAATAAGAGAGATATGTTTGTTGTGTTCGATAAGGTGGCTCACAAACTTGATGATTACTATGAAAGCGATATGAGTGCAATGCTTTTGCTTGGCGGAAGTACTAGGCATATTATATTTAATGCTTTTATGGCATTTATACATATTGCATCGGATGATATAGGTGAACTGTATAGACGATTTGTACCTTTGATTGCCGAGGCAATGGATGCTTGTATGGCAGACTTTGCATCTACAGGAGCGAAGCAAAACATAGCAAAACTACTCAAGAAAATAATCTAACTTTTGCTTTAAATATTTTTGGAACGCTTTGTGCTTTAGTGAATGAAAATTCACAAAAAGGGCCATTGAGATGGGTTTTAGAATTAACACCAATGTTGCTGCTATGGGTGCTCATAACAGCGGAGTAATAAATAATAGGAATCTTGATACATCACTAGCTAGGCTTTCGAGTGGTCTTAGAATCAATACGGCGGCTGACGATGCTTCAGGTATGGCAATTGCTGATAGCCTTAGATCACAAGCAAGCTCACTAGGTCAAGCTGTCAAAAATGCTAATGATGCGATAGGTGTTATCCAGACTGCCGATAAGGCGATGGATGAGCAGCTAAAAATTCTTGATACAATTAAGACAAAAGCTGTACAAGCTGCACAAGATGGTCAAAGTACACAATCAAGGCAAGCACTACAGTCTGACATCACAAGATTGATGGAAGAGCTTGACAATATCGCTACAACAACATCGTTCAACGGTATGCAACTACTCTCTGGCTCGTTTACTAATAAAGAGTTCCAAATTGGTGCATTTTCAAACGAAACCATCAAGGCAAGCGTTGCTCCGACAAACTCTAGTAAGATTGGTGCCATCAGATACGAAACGACAGCTACAATATCTGCTTCGGGTATGGCGGCTTTGACATTTTATAATCCAAATGGTACAAAAGTAACACTCCAAAGTGTATCTGTATCACACTCAGCTGGTACAGGTATATCTCAAATAGCCGAGGCTATCAATAGAGCTTCTGATACTCTTGGAGTAAGGGCTAGCTATAGAGTTGTTACCACTGGTTCTGCTGCGGTTCAGTCAGGTGATGTCAAAAATCTTGTACTAAATGGTGTAACAATAGGCGATGTACTAAATATTCAAGCTTCAGATGCAAATGGTACGCTTACAAATTCCATCAATGCTGTTACGGCAGAGACTGGTATTTATGCGAGTGTTGACATTATGGGTAGAATCGTAATGACATCAATGGACGGAAGAGGTATTGATATTAGAGCCGGAAGTGCAGGTGCGGGTGCTGGTACTTTAACTTATGAGTCACCATCTATTTTGGGTGTTTCAATGTCAAGTGCTGCAGCTGGAAGCCTTCACAACGAAAACTACGGTAGGCTGACACTTGTATCTTTGAGCTCAAGAGATATTATTATCAGTACATCTTCCGCAAATATGATGACAGCCATTACAAATACGATGGCGACAAATATGAACCTAAGAGATGTTCGTTCGAATTTCAAATCTTCGGATGGACTAGCGGCTGGAGCTTTTGCGAATAAGGCAGAATCTGGATCAGCATCAACATTTATGGGCGCAGGCGTTACAACTAGAACTGGTGCGATGATGGTTATGGACTTGGCGGATTCGGCTAGAATTCAACTTGACAAAATAAGGTCAGACCTCGGTTCCGTACAAAATCAGTTGACATCAACTATAAACAATATCTCTGTTACACAAGTGAGCGTTAGCGCGGCTGAGTCTCAAATCAGAGATGTCGACTTTGCGGAAGAGAGTGCAAACTTCTCGAAAAATAACATTCTCGTACAATCAGGTTCGTTTGCAATGGCGCAAGCAAATCAAGTCCAACAAAATGTCTTGAAACTACTACAATAAGAAACTAGTAGTATGATTTAAGCCGATTCGGGTCGTTATGGCTTCGAATCGGCTTTTTTTATGCCATAAAAAGGGGAAGTAATGGATCATGCTCTAATATATAACAATAATCTACAGGCTCTAAAACAGATAAATAATAAATTATTTCATAGGCTGCAAACTATTGAATCAAATGAGAAATATGAAGTCTTTTTAAATGAGAAAGATCCAATAGATATAAACATATATGACAATGAAAAAAAAATATCTATATACAAAAACCCGATCGAAGATACAGTAAAACAAATAGATGACTTTGCAAAATATTCTAGGTATCCATTGTTGGTATTTTTTGGATTTGGCAATGGTGTATTTCTAAAATCAATATTGCAAGGTGAACAGTTAACGCATCTTATAGTGATAGAGCCAGAGATTGAAATTCTTTATATTGCTTTGCATTTTTTGGACTATACGGAAGAGATTCTATCTGGTAAATTAACACTATTTCATTATGATGATTTTGATTATTATGCAATAAGACATATGATTGGAAATGCTACTTTTGGTGCCTATCTCAAGACATACTCGATGCATTTACTATCATCGTATTATGGCGCTTACAAAGAAAAATCGACCAGAGCCAACTCGATTTTTATTGAGGCAATTTTGCACTATGTCCATTCACACGGTAACGACACAAAAGATTCGCTCATAGGAGTAGAACATTTTATTGCAAATATACCAAGGATGCTATCTAACAACACTTTTACGAGTCTCAGACTGAACAAAAACAGCAATCTAGCTGTCATGGTATCAACTGGTCCATCCCTGAATAAACAGCTTGCCAAATTAAAAGCGATACAAGACAGCGTAACTATAATCTGTATCGATGCATCCATGCCAATACTTGAGCAAAATGGCATTATTCCTGATATTGTATGTTCTATGGAGAGAGTTGTAGAGAGCGCGAAATTTTTTGAAAAAACCACAAAAGAGTTTCATGAAAATATTGTCTTTGCTTCGTCCGCACTCCAGCATAAAGCAATTTATGAAAATATAAAAGGCGGAGAGCTTTGTGTTGTCATGCGACCGTTTGAGTATATGAAATATTTTGAATTTCACCACTTTGGATACAGTGGTATCGGGCTAAGTGCAGCAAATATGGGGTTTGAAATTGCATTCTTGATGAATTTTGATAATTTAATTATCATTGGTCAAGATTTGGCGTATGGCGAAGATGGTACAAGCCACGCTAGTGGGCATGTCTATGGTATTACGGAAAAATCATATGAAGATACAGACTCTTTTGTGACTGGATGGGGCGGCAAAAAAACAGTACGAACCTCGATGATATGGCGACTATTTTTAAATTATTTTGTTTCAGGCATCGCAGATATTAATGGCAAAATGAGTGTTATCAATGCAACCGAGGGCGGTGCTAGGATAGATGGCACTATTGAGATGACATTTGAAGACGCAATAGCGGCTCTAGTGGATAAGGACTACAAAAAAAATAGAATACAAGTATCAAAAGATAGTAAAGAGTCATACGAAGAGAATATAAAAATTGCTAAAAAAACCGTTGAAGATATATTGGAATATGCCACAGATTTAAAATCAAAAATAGAGGAAGCTTTTGTTGAAGTTGCAAAAGAGTGTGATAATCTAAAAGAACTCAATGCAACTGGCAAGTTAAACCAGGTTGATATGGGGCATATAAAAATACTTTTAGGTCAAATAGATGATATTAAAAAGCTCTGTTCAGAGTATAAATTCAGAACACTTCTTTGGGAGTCGGTGCAGTCGTTTTTCTTGTCTATGGAGATGGAAAATGCTGTAATAGCAGTCAAGCCAACCGACAGTGAAGATGCTATAAATGCCAAGCTGATTGAATTCTTATTTGCGCATAAACTGTTTTTATTCCTATTGGCTGGCGGAATTGATGCGTTTATTGCTGTGATAGAGAGATCTAAGGATGATTTATTTGATGAAGCAAGTCGTATTTCGAATGGGAATTAATTAACTAAGAATTTGAGATTTTGAATTGCTAGTACATATTCATTTTTGAACAAGAGTGCCATTGATGATAGTGTCGCTAATATTACGCCAAGTCCAATAATTGTTTTGATTGGCATACCAACAACCATTAGATTGAAGTTTGGTAGAGAACGCATTATCATTCCAAACATAATATCTGATAGCAATGATAGTGCTATAAATGGGAATGCTAGACCAAATCCAAATATAAACATATGTTTGACAGCTTCTACTGTGTAGTGTGCGATATGAGTGGTAAAAACAAATCCACCAAGCGGTAGTTTCTCCATCGAGTATGCCATAAATTCAATCATCAAATGGTGACCATTTACCGCTAAAATAAGCGTCAATATAAACATATTTAGAAAAGCTGCTATCAGCTGTGAGCTTTGTTGATTTTGAGGGTCAAAAGAGCTTGCCATTGATAGTCCCATAACCATGCCTATAACTTCGCCAGCAATGCTAAAAGCACCAAGAACGATAGATAGAAATAGTCCAGCTAGAAAGCCAAGTGTGGCTTCTGATATTATTGCCAAAATCAACAGGTCTGAATTTGGATCAAAAGCAATCTTTGGAGTTATTGGAAAAAATAGAAAAGATAGATAGACGGCGAAAACGCCTTTTATGGCAGCAGGGATACTCATAGCACTAAAAATAGGTAAAAACGCCATAAGAGATGACAGCCTGATAAACAAAAGCAAAAAAGTAACCACGCTATCGGTTTGTAACAACTGTAAGAACTGCACTATTTTATCCTGATAAGTTGACCATTATTTAGTCTAAATACATTGTCGCATTCCATAGCGAGCTCTTCATCATGTGTGACACAAAGCATGGATGCATTGTTTTGTGTGATATATTCAAATAGCAGCTCCATTACCTCTGTAGCAGTCGTTTTGTCAAGATTTCCAGTTGGTTCATCCGCAAATATTATCTTTGGTTTTTTTGATAAAACCCGCACTATTGATAGTCTCTGTTGCTGTCCACCAGACAATGTTGATGACTGTTGATGAAGCACAGGCGAGATACCAAATTTTTCTGTCAATCCAATATCTAAAGATTCGTTTGATAGTAATTCTGCTATTTTGATATTTTCATATCCAGAGAAACCACGAAATAAATAGTGGGACTGAAATATGATTCCAAAATCTCTTCTTCTGATTTGTAGTATTTCATCTTCTGAAAGTTTGTAAATATCTTTGTCGTTGAGAGTTACGCTTCCATTTTGAGGAGACAAGAAAGAAGACATAATATGGAGAATTGTTGATTTGCCACTTCCACTAATACCAACTATAGCAGTTGTTTTGCCATTTTCGAGAGATAGATTGATATTTTCAAAAAGTGGATAGTCAAAAGAGTGAGATAAGTTTGAGGCTGTTAGCATATTACCTCTCGTATATGAAGTGGGGACAGGAGTTTTTTCCTGTCCATAATATATGGTTTACGCTTTTCCTAGTTGCGCAGCAACTTCACTAGCGAAATCGCATGCTTTTTTCTCAAGACCTTCACCAACTTCAAATCTGATGAATTTCGCAAGAACTGCAGTTCCGCCAACCTCTTTAGCCGCAGCTGATAGAGCTTCTTTTACAGTTTTTTTGTCATCTTTTACGAATGGTTGTTCTACTAGGCAGTTGTCTTTTTTGTATTTTACAAGTTTACCAGGGATAATTTTGTCCCACATTGCCTCAGGTTTGCCCTCTTTTGCAAGTTGTGCTTTTGCAACCTCTTCTTCTCTTGCTAGGTCTTCTGCTGGTACTTGTGTGTCATCAAGATAGTTTGGATTCATAGCAGCTGCATGCATTGCGATATCTTTTAGGATTGCTTTTACATGGTCAGCTGTTTTTTGGCTATCACATTCAGCGGCAACTACAACACCAATTTTGCCATTTCCATGGATATAGCCATTGATAACTGCATTTGCACCAAAAGATACTTTTTCAAATCTTCTGATTACGATGTTTTCGCCGATTTTGCTGATTGTTGTACTTAGGTGGTCTGCAAATGGAGTACCGTTGATTGTTGAACTGACAACATCTTCTACGCTTGAGTATGCACCAGAGTGGATGTGAGCTGTAGTAGAGCTTGCAAAACCTGTGAAATTTTCATTTTGTGAAACAAAGTCAGTTTCGCAGTTTACTTCAGAAATTGTCGCACTTTTGCCATCAGATGATACTTCTACAGAAACAACACCTTCAGTAGCCATTCTTCCGCTTTTTTTAGCTGCAGCAGAAAGCCCTTTTTTTCTTAGCCAGTCAACTGCATTGTCAATGTTGCCATCGTTTTCAGTAAGTGCTTTTTTGCAATCAAGCATACCAGCACCAGTCATCTCTCTTAGTTCTTTTATCATTTCACTCGTAACAGCAGCCATTACTCAGCTCCTTCTTCAGCTTTCGCTTCTTCTTTTACTTCTGCAAGTACTTCCGCAACTTCTTCTTCACTAGCTGGAACTACCTCTTCAACCTCTTTTTCACTAGCACTTCTACCTTCGATAACTGCATCAGCCATCTCTTTGCAGAATAGTTCGATTGCTCTGATCGCATCATCGTTTCCAGGAATTGGGTAGGTGATTACATCTGGATCGCAGTTTGTATCAAGTGGCGCTACAACTGGGATGCCAAGTCTGTTTGCTTCTTGAACAGCGATTTTTTCTTTTGCCGCATCAAGAACAAATATCATATCTGGCAGACCTTTCATATGTCTGATACCGCCGATATAGTTTTCTAGTTTTTCTTTTTTTCTATTTAGAATCAATGCTTCTTTTTTTGTTAGAAGGTTGATTTGACCAGAAGCTATCATCTCTTCGATGATTTCTAGTTTTCTGATTGATTGTTTTACAGTTTTGAAGTTTGTAAGCATACCGCCCAACCATCTGAAGTTAACATATGGCATGCCACATCTCGTAGCGTGCTCTTTTATCATTTGGTTTGCTTGTTTTTTTGTACCTACGAAAAGTACTGTTTTGCCTTGTTCAGCATGGTCTTTTACAACCGTGTAAGTATATTTGAAGTATCTAAGTGTTTTTTGAAGGTCGATAATATGGATGTTTTTTCTAACACCAAATATGAATTTCTTCATTTTTGGATTCCATCTTCTTGTTTGGTGACCGAAGTGTACACCACACTCTAGTAAGTCTTTCATTGTAACCATGTTGTTTGCTCCTTGCAATTTTTTATTTGGGTTTTTATCCTCCGCGAACCTCAACGAGATATGACTCTCGCAACCTTTTCAAGGATTTTCGCGTGTGAAATGGGCGCGTATTGTATCGAAGTAATGTTTAAATAGTTTGTATGATATTTGGTTGTTAGTTTTTTGAGGTTTCGGAGACCCATAGAGAGTCTCCAAGTGTTCGGATAGAATTAGTACATTCCGTCCATACCACCCATACCGCCTGGCATTGGAGGCATAGCTGGTTTGTCTTCTTTGATTTCAGAAATTGTAGCTTCCGTTGTCAAAAGTAGACTTGATACAGATACTGCATTTTGGAGTGCAACTCTCACCACTTTTACTGGGTCAATGATGCCGTGAGCAAACATATCTACATATTCGCCTGTTGCCGCGTTAAAACCAGTGTTCGCATCTTTTGCACTTTCAACTGCGTTTACTATCACGCCACCATCATAACCAGCATTTTCGGATATTTGTTTGATTGGAGCTTTGATAGCTTTCATAATAATATCAGCGCCTAGTTTTTCATCACCTGTAAGGTCGATTTTTACAGCTGCTGCCGCTCTTAGAAGTGCCGCACCGCCACCGATTACGATACCTTCTTCTACAGCTGCTTTTGTAGCTGACAAGGCATCGTCAACTCTGTCTTTTTTCTCTTTCATTTCCATCTCTGTCGGAGCACCCACTTTGATAACAGCGATACCACCAGAAAGTTTCGCAAGTCTTTCTTGTAGTTTTTCTTTGTCATAGTCGCTTGTTGTTGTTTCGATTTGAGATTTGATTTGTTTTACTCTTCCGCTTACAGCTTCTTTGTTACCTTTGCCATCCACGATAGTCGTGTTGTCTTTGTCGATAATTATTTTTGCAGCTTGTCCTAGGTCGGTTAGTTCTGCATCCTCGATTTTTTGACCGAGTTCTTCGCTGATTACTTGACCACCAGTTAGGATAGAGATGTCTTCTAGCATCGCTTTTCTTCTATCGCCAAATCCTGGAGCTTTTACAGCTGCGATGTTTAGTACGCCTCTTAGTTTGTTCACAACTAGAGTTGCAAGAGCTTCACCCTCTACATCTTCTGCGATGATTACTAGAGGTCTGTTTGTTTTTACCACTTTTTCAAGGATTGGTAGAAGTTCCTTCATGTTAGAAACTTTTTTCTCATAAAGTAGGATGTATGGATTTTCGATTACCGCTTCCATTTTTTCTGTGTTTGTTACGAAATATGGAGATAGATAACCTCTATCAAACTGCATACCCTCTACAACTGTAAGCTCATCAGTGATACCTTTTGCTTCTTCAACAGTGATAACGCCGTCTTTGCCCACTTTTTCCATTGCATCAGCAATCAGCTTGCCAACCGCTTCGTCAGAGTTTGCAGAGATAGTTGCCACTTGCTCAGTCTCTTTTTTGTCTTTTACTGATTTAGAGATTTTTTTGAGCTCATCTACGATTTGCGCGGCTGCTTTGTCCATACCTCTTTTTACTTCTACGCCGTTTGCGCCTGAAGTGATGTATTTTAGACCTTCTTTGAATATCGCTTGAGCCAGAACCGTAGCAGTCGTAGTACCGTCCCCAGCAGCATCAGCAGTTTTGTTCGCAACTTCTTTTACTAGTTGAGCACCCATGTTTTCAACTGGGTCTTTTAGTTCGATTTCTTTTGCTACAGATACGCCGTCTTTTGTGATGTGCGGAGCACCGAAGCTTTTTTGGATTAGGACATTTCTACCCTTTGGTCCCATTGTTACTTTTACTGCATCTGCAAGCTTTGTTACGCCTGCAAAAAGTCCATTTCTAGCTGAATCTGAATAGTAAATTTCTTTTGCTGCCATATTTATTATCTCCTGTTTAGATTTTTGTTTTTGAGTTTGTTAAAAATTACATTACGCCCATAATGTCGTCGATTGACATTACAAGATAGTCTTTGCCGTCCACTTTTACTTCTGTACCAGCATATTTACCGAATACTACAGTGTCGCCTACTTTTAGCTCACCTCTCTCTTCGATTTTTTTTGCTGCTGCTACGACTTTACCCATTTGTGGTTTTTCTTTTGCGTTGTCAGGGATGATGATGCCCGAAGCTGTTTTTGTCTCTTCTTCTGTTCTAGCTACTAGAACTCTTTTACCAAGTGGTTTGAAGTTCATTTTGTCTCCTCTTATATGTTTGATTGTTGGTTGTGATGTAAAATTAGCACTCAAATATCTTGAGTGCCAAAATTATACATATTTTTGGCTTTTGAAGTCAAGAGGTTTAGTCAATGAAGCTCAAATCTTCTCAAGATTTTGGCAAACTCATTATCACTTTGAGTGATTGCTATGGTTGGATTTTTATTTTTGTTGAGACGCAGAAACAGAGTTTGCATATCTTTTTTGTTCAGTGCTACACATCCAGCTGTCGGCGAGGTTTCGCTCTTTTTGATATGGATAAATATACACGAGCCAAGCCCAGCGACCCTTTCGTGGTTGTAGTCGACGATGGCGCCATACAAGTACTGCTCATCATCTCGCCTCATAAACTCAAAGCTATCCCAATCCTTTGCAGTAGTGTTTGAATCGACTATTTTGTTGTAGTGTTTGGATTTGATGTCATCGACACATATTGTATTTTTGTCAGACTTGACAAATGGCATATCAACTTGATGGTCATCATATGCAAAAAGTGTGCTGATTTGAAAAATTCCACTCGGTGTTTTGCCGTCGCCTTCGCGCTTCGTTCCGTCTAAAGCAATCCCATTTCTGCCGATATTAGCGTCGAACTCATATATTTTTTGTCCATTTTCATAAAAATAGAGTGTGGCTTTTGAGTTATCCAAGGGCTTGACAACCAATATCTGTTTTGGCGTGCAACCAGACAATACGAATAACAATAAGAGATAAATCATAAATTTAGTTTTGGAGTATATTTTGGAATACGGCACTTTTTCTCCCCTGGCGCATCTTCGACACAAGAAGCTTTTTGTCTCTTGCAAACGAAATATTTTAGCATTTTTAATCACTATTGTGTCGCTGTTTTTGGTTGGGTGTAGTGAAGAGAGCCCAAAACTGCCGAAATATGATGATACGAAATCAGCCCAGACACTGTCAAAGATCGAACACTCAGACATGGGGCTATATGACAAACTGAAGCTATCACAAAATCCACTAGACTATGCTACAGATGCAAACGAGTCAAAACAGTATGACTTCCTCGATAGTGAAACGGTCAAAAAGAAGCTATTTATGGTGTGGGACAGTGATTTCAAGGCAAGCGTATCTGAGTCTTTGTGGGTGCTGGACATTATCAAAAAAAGTGGCTACAAAGAGAATTTGCTGACATATAGCGACGAAGAGAGAGCTAGATTTGCTTCAGATATATACACTGCGCCAGCTATTGACTTTCTCGGTATCATCGGTAGAAATACAGATATTAGAGCATTTCCGACCAAGAAGCCATATTTCTATGACCCCAAAAAAGCAGGGGAAGGCTACCCTTTTGACAATTTCCAATCAAGCAGAATCTACATCAATACACCAGTTAAAATAGTATCAATTAGCTCGGATGGGGCGTTTTATTATGTTGCCTCGTCCGTAACCGACGGCTGGGTAGATAGCAGGGATGTCATCATTATCACAAAAGAGGAGAGCGAATTTCTGAGGGACTCTGACTTGTTGATGAGTGTCAAAGACAAGGTTTCTATTGGCGATGCAAACGGTAGATTTGTAGAGAGAATGCAAGTAGGGTCGTTTGTGTACGAACAAGATGATGAGGTCTATAGCGTCGCAAATGGCAAAATCTCAAAAGTCACAGTCGACAAAAAAGCATTTGTCAAGTTTCCATTGATGTATTCGCAGACAATATTTGCACACTTGACAAACGAGCTGATGAATGAGCCTTATGGATGGGGCGGTGGACTTGATGATAGGGATTGCTCGATGTTTCTGAGAGATCTGTTTTTGCCGTTCGGACTATGGATTTGTCGAATCTGAGCGAATCCAAAAGGATAGAGTTTATAAAACAAAAAGCGGTGCCATTTTCGACGCTGATATATTTGAAGGGGCATATACTGCTCTATCTGGGTGTGTTCAAGG
The DNA here is from genome assembly GCA_964577355.1 of uncultured Campylobacteraceae bacterium. Lineage (GTDB taxonomy): Bacteria > Campylobacterota > Campylobacteria > Campylobacterales > UBA6016 > CAZNYV01. Next base: position 42,046 of record CAZNYV010000001.1, on the reverse strand, counting down.
ATGAGGTTGTCGTCTTGCATGATGTTTGGGGATTCACTTATGACGAAAACGGCACAGAGCGCCGTCATATAGTGGGCAAGCCAGTCATAACAACT
>CAZNYV010000001.1:35502-41941 GCA_964577355.1 uncultured Campylobacteraceae bacterium | reverse complement strand
TGGCAAAAAAAAGCTTGGCTAGTAGGGTTCTTGGGATTAGAGTTCTGAGGTAATACCTTTTTTGGCATCCTTCAAAAACGCAGGAGTTCGTCTGCCTTCGTGCTTTGTGATGTCGTCGATCATCATTTGTGCGATTTGACCTTGATTTTTGCCCAGCACTTCTGTCAGATAGGTGAAAAGTAGCCTTGCCATTCTGTCTAGCGAAATCTGCCAAGTGGATAGCGTCTCGCCATAGAGCCAGTTTGTAAAATCCAAAAATCCTGCATAACAACCCTTGTCTTCGAATATCACTCGTACGCTTTGGTCGAAGTTGCCACTATTGTATGTCAAATCCCAAAAGCGCGCAAATCGCTTCATTGTCTGCATCTGCTCAAACGACAGCATACTGTTTTGGAGTATTTCATATGGTGGCTTGTCGCTATAGACCATGCTGTAAATCTCATCATGACGGTTTAGTGTAGTGCCTGATAGCTTCTTGAGTATGCCTATCTGGATTTCGGAGTTTGTGGTATTGGCGAGTAGATTTAGACCGTCTCCAAAACTATCCAAACTCTCCCCTGGGAGTCCTACGATGAGGTCAAAATGCAAGTGCGCATTGGTATTTTCTTGCAAAAAGCGGATATTTTCTATGATTTTTGGGATATTTATGGCGCGGTTGATATTTTTTGCTATTTCTGGGTTTAGTGTTTGAATCCCGATTTCTAGCTGGAGCGCCTCTGGAGCAAATCTTGTCAATCGCTCCCTCAATCTCTCTGGGAAATTCTCAGGAATCACCTCAAAATGAACAAAATAATCATCCGGTAGAGAGAGGAAAAAATCCAGTAGTTTTGTAGCTATTTCAATATTGAGGTTAAAAGTCCTGTCGATAAACTTGAACCGTCTAGCACCTTTGGTATATAGAGTTTGTAGAGATTCTAGTATTTTGTCTACATCAAAATATCGTACTTTTTCATCTATTGAGGAGAGGCAAAACTCACACTCAAACGGGCATCCACGAGAGCTCTCTATGTATGTATATCGGTGTTTGATGTCGTCTTCGTCATAGTATGCGTATGGCAATTCAAGCTCTTTTGGTGACGGTAATGGGCTTTGAATAACTCTAGTTTTTGGCAGATTTCCCTCCAAAATCTGACGACAACTCTCATAAAATGCAATCTCGCCCTCACCTTTTATGATATAGTCGGCTTTCGAGAAATCGACCCGATACGGCCCATGACTAGCCTCTGGACCTCCTAGTATGATTGTGGTCTGAGGTGATATTTTCTTGATTATCCAGATAAGTTCTGAGACATCCAGCGCATTCCATATATATGCGCCAATACCCACTACTATTGGGTTCTCTGAGAGAATTTTTTCGGCTACCGAGCTTATATCTTCGTTGATAACAAACTCCATGATTTTTGCTTCTGTTTGAAGCTCCTTTAGGTTGGCAAAAAGAGAACGAAGCGCTATTGAGGTATGTGTATATCTGGCATTAAATGTCGTGAGTATGATTTGGGTCAATTGGTGTATCCAAGCTCATTTTTCAATCCGTCCAAATCCAGCTCTTTTTGCAGGTATGCCACTATCTCTTTGGCATCTTCTATCGCGTTGCCTAGGCAGCTCGTAGCCCCAGGGGAGGGAGTCATATTAAATGTGATTCCTTTGCCAGTTTTGATGGCGACTTCTCCGAGGATTAGTTTTTGTTGGTTTTTATCGATGATTTGAGGGCGCACACCGCCAAATCCATCTGCATAGACCAAGCCCCACTCGCTCATAGATGGGACTATCTTTTGTACTTCGATGTCATAGAAGTGTCGTCCAAGCCCCCAAGGAAAATCATACGCTAGATTTTTGAGTATGTAAGGACCAATATCACGATCCAAAAAGAAACTAGCATGTACTTTTGCTACATCTAGGTTGTAGTTGAGTGATTTGAAAAAGTCCAGATAAGTGCCACTTTTGTACCTCTCTAGCTTTGGCAGAACTAGCGCGGTTGGTCCAAATCTAGTCTGTCCAGTCACCACATCAGGGTCGCCGTGAATCGCCGCAAAAGGGAGTTTTGGATTTTGGACGGTATAGACTTTGCCGTTTAGTACTGGTTTGCTGGCAGCAAAATAAAAGCTCCCTGCCACTGGGAATACGCTGTACTCTTTGCCATATCCCATCTGATTTGCTAGAAAAAGGCTGTGCGCTCCAGCATCCACAAGGACAAATTTTGCTCTTATTTCGCCGTTTTTTGTCTCTAACACATAGCCATTGTTGTCGGTGGAAATCTTTGTGACTTGTGAGTTTAGATGGAGTTTGACATTTTTGTTTTTCTCTTCAGTGGCATCTTTTATCAGGTTTTCCGAGAGTTTTTGGTAGTTTATCGCACAAAAAGATTTGCGGATACCAGCTCCGACGATACTTTCTGCTCTCTTGTCACTCGCACCACCTCGCATTTTCATCGCCCAGCCAGAGAGTGAGTTATCATTTGCATGTGATTCTGATGCGTCACCTGTGAAAATCAGTCCAGGCTCTATTTCGGATAACTCTTCTTTTTCAAATATCTCCATCTCTGGGTAGAGAGACTTGAACTCTTCTGTTCTTTTGCGGATAAACGCCACCTCTTCATCGCCAACCCCGATAGCCATCTTTTGCATCTCAAAAATAGTGTCGTTTTGGAGGTTTCTATCCATGCAGTATTTGACAATCATGTCCGCTTTTGCTTTGACTTTTGCCGCTTTTTCTAGCGTGTAGTTGGTTTCTATTTCGCCTCGATGTACCGTCTGAGAGTTGTTGGATGCAGAGGAGCTGAGGCTCGCCACTCGCTCGTATTTTTCTATGATGGCGATGCTTTCAATATTTGTATATTTGGACAGGATAAACCCTAGTGCGCACCCAGATATTCCACCGCCGATGATGGCTACTTCAAAGTTGTTTTGCATTTGTCACCTCTTTGGGCTGTTTTGTGTCATTGTAGATTAAATTAGGTAAAATCAATCAAACAATCACAAAGGTAAAATTTGGCTCAATCACTTCTTGACGGTGTTGTTAGATTTAAAAATGATGAATTCAAAGAACACAAAGAGCTTTTTCGAAAACTTGAAGATAACCAATCGCCACATACGCTATTTATTGGTTGTGCTGATTCTAGAGTAGTGCCGAATCTTATAACCGATACTTTGCCAGGTGAGCTTTTTGTTGTTAGAAATATCGCAAATATAGTTCCGTCATATAGAGTGAGCAACGATTTTGCGGCTACAACGGCGGCTATTGAGTATGCTGTTGAGGTTTTGAATGTAGAGAATATTTTGGTATGTGGTCACTCCAATTGTGGCGGGTGTTCCGCGCTTTATCTGCCAGATAGTAGTTTCAAGGATATTCCGAATGTCAAAAAGTGGCTTGAGCTATGTGAGCCCGTAAAAAGACAAATACTAAAAGAGTTCGCTGATGACGATGACGATATTCGTAATTGGCACACTGAACAGCTCAATATCGTAGAGCAGATGAAGCACCTCCTCACATATCCTTTTATCAGAGAGCGATTTGCAGCTGGACGGATAAAAATTTTGGGCTGGTATTATGTGATAGCAACAGGCGATGTTTATAGTTACAATCTTGAGACAGAGCAGTTTGAGCTTATAAAATAGGCTCGCGCTTTTTTTGAAAAGTTGCTTTGGTATAATCTCCGACTTACATAACTTTTAGGATTTTTAGCATGGAAAACATTGTCGGCAAAAAAGCTATTTATAATCCACTATCCAGAGAAAGCGTCCAAGCCAGAAGAACAATATCTGGAAACCCAACAGGACTAATCGAGCTCACAAAAGTAAAATATCAATGGGCAATAGCACTCTGGAAACTTATGCTGGCAAATACTTGGTTCCCTGAAGAGGTTGACCTGACACAAGACGCCAAAGACTACAAAAATCTTTCAGAACATGAAAAACGAATGTATGACCTAGTTTTGTCGCAACTAATATTTATGGACAGTCTTCAAACAAACAATCTAGGTGACAATATCAACCCATTTATAACTGCGCCAGAGATAAATGTATTGATGGTTCGTCAAGCATTTGAAGAGGCGCTCCATAGCTCAAGCTATGCCGTCATGGTCGAAAGTATCTCGATGAATACAGATGAAATTTATGACAAATGGAGAAGCGACACAACGCTTGCAGCCAAAAATTCATATATTGCAGAGGTTTACAAAAACCTAGAAAGCAATCCGACAGATAGACAAAAACTCCTCGCAATGTTTGCAAACCAAATCTTAGAAGGTATATATTTTTATAGCGGTTTTGCTTGTTTTTATATACTTGCGAGAAGTGGCAAGATGTTGGGTTCTGCTCAAATGGTAAGATTTATCCAAAGAGATGAAATCACGCACCTGCTTGTCTTCCAAAACCTAATCAACAGCACAAGAAGCGAACGACCAGAGCTTTTTACAAAAGAGCTAGAAGCCGAGGTGAGGGTGATGATGGACGAAGCGGTCAAGCTGGAGGCTGGTTGGGGTAAATATATTACTGATGGACAAATACTCGGATTTAATGACCAGATAATTGACCAATATATCAGACATCTGGCAGATGAGAGACTAAAAGCTGTTAAGATGGCGCCAATGTATAATGTGCCAAATCCTATTGCGTGGGTTGACAAGTTTAGTAGATTTAACGACCAAAAACAAAATTTCTTCGAGGCAACGGTTACAAACTACTCAAAAGGTAGTTTGAGCTTTGACGATTTCTAGCCTTTGATAAAAATCAGGCAACAAAAACTAATAGACGAGCTGTCCAAGCAAGGTACATTCGACCAAGCTATTATAAAAGCAATATTTGAAATTGACCGTTCTGCATTTGTTCCAGCTGGTCTTGACAAGATGGCGATGAGCATCTCAGCTCTGCCTCTTAGCTCTGGACAATGGATAAGCTCTCCACTCACCGTAGCCAAAATGACCTCCGCTCTCAAGCCCGCTGGTGCTGATAGTGTGCTGGAGGTTGGTTGTGGGAGTGGCTATCAGGCGGCTATTCTTTCCAAGTTTTTTAGACGAGTGTTTACTATTGAGAGAATAGAAAAGCTTTTAATAGAAGCTAGGACAGTTTTTAGACAGATGGGGCTTGTGAATATCAACACAAGACTTGATGATGGTTCAAATGGTTGGAGTGAATATGCGCCTTTTGATAGAATATTGCTTTCAGCTTGTGCCAATGAGATACCTGATACACTTTTTCAACAGTTGAGCGAAAAAAATGGCATACTAGTTGCTCCATTGCAATATGGGAAAAAACAGATAATTGTTCGTTTCGTACGGAACAAGAACTCTATCGTCAAAGAAGAGATAGATGAATGCTTGTTCGTACCCCTAAAAAATGGGATTGAAAAAGCATAGTTTCAAATAAATTAAAATAAAATCCAACAAATCTAAAATTTCAAGGCTCAAATATGCAAGTTTTGCTTGTTAACCAAAACGCGACAATAGAACGGCTTGTATCACTCAGCACTGGCAAGCTGGTTTATAGTCTGGACAAGGTCTCTGCAGCAACTGAGGCTGAATCCAAAGACTATGATTTTATTATTATAGACAGTGATTTATATGATGCTGGTGAGCTCAGTACACTAAAAAATAGTGCGCTTGGAGCAACTGTTATTATGATTGTTTCAAAAGGTTTTGAGAGACCTTCTGGGGTTGATATATTTATTGAAAAGCCGTTTTTGCCAACAGAGTTGGTAGACATACTTTCGACAGCTAGAGTGGTCGAGCCAATAGCAGAAAGTGCTGGCATGGATGATTTGGCATCTCTTGATGATTTTGATGACAATACCAAGAGTGATACCGCTTCGTTTGAAAAAGAAGATAGCGCAGTAGAAGTTCCAGATGAGATAAATTTTGACGATGATTTAGATATAGCTTCAATGGACGATGTCCCTGATCATGGCATTGATATTACAACTGAAGAGCCTGATATTGGCGGTGCTGATGAAGAAATAGTGCTAGATGACATTGAGGTGCCGTATGCAGACGAGGAAGTAGCTACTGATGATACGCACGCTTCTTCGTCAGATGACTTTGTATTAGAAGATGCAGGTGAAACAAGTGACGATTTGGAAGATCTGAATTTGGATGATTTGAACTTGGGCGATACTGCTTTGTCGTTGGATTCTGAAGATGAAGATTTTGTTACAAAACCTGCGCTTGATGATGAGATGGAGATCGCTTTGCCTGAGGATTCAGTTTCCTTGGATGATGAGCTTGAGGTGACTGGTGGTCTAGGTGACGAGTTGTCTTTTGATGATGAGATGAAGATTGATAACGATACGAAAACTGAAACTGATGATTTGGATGAGCTTTCTCTGGGCGATTTGTCATTAGATGATGATATTGAGATACCTTCTGAAGAGATTGCACTTGATGAATCAGATATGCCTTCTGATGATTTGGATGAGTTAAACATCGATGTAGCTCCAAGTGGTGATG
>CAZNYV010000001.1:22545-35492 GCA_964577355.1 uncultured Campylobacteraceae bacterium | reverse complement strand
GCTATACATGATGAAGTTTCTTTTGATGATTCATTAGACAGTGTCGCTGATACGCAAGATGAGGTTGAAGATGATGAGGCAGAAGAGCTAAAACCAGTAACAAGCGAGCTTTTGGCTGATTTTGGTGACATAGATGATGCATTGCTGAATGATTCATCTACAGAGTATGAAGATGAAATAACGATTGGGGACGATGAGTCTGTTGCACCGAAACCAGCATCTAGTGATGACGAAGACGAAGAAGCTCCAAAGGTTCCATCATCTATTTTTGGTGATGATGAGGTTCAAAAACTAAAAGACCTTTTTGGTGAAGACGGTGAAGATCTTGGTGGTACTGCTGTGGCTGATGATGGCATGGAAGATTTGGAACCAGCTGGTGATGTTTTGGATGAACAAGCTGACGAGTTCGATTCTATGAGTGAAGCTGGTGTGGCTGAAGCTTTAGGCATGGATTATGAGCAGGATGTGAGCGATAAAGTAGATACTATTGATTTGGAAGAGCTGCCTGACATTCCTTCTGTTCCAGCAGTTGCCAAAGCGCAGCCAAGTACACAAGTTGAACAGCTAGAGATTAGCGGTAGTGACTTATTGTCAATGCCAATTGAAAGACTAAAAGAGCTTCTGGAAGCATCTGATATTACTATAAACATTACACTTAAAAAGAAATCCTAATGGGCGAATTGTTCGTAGTATCTGGTCCTAGTGGCTCTGGCAAAACATCTCTTGCTAGAGCACTGGAGCAGAAAATCCCAAATATTTATTTTTCTGTTTCTACGACAACTAGACCAATCAGAAACGGTGAGCAAGATGGTGTTGATTATCATTTTATCTCCAAAGAAGAGTTCTTGCATCAAATAGAAAATGGAGATTTTCTAGAATGGGCTGAAGTGCATGGTAACTTCTACGGCACATCATTTCTGCCTTTGGAAAAAGCACTAAAAGATGGCAAGACTATTATTTTGGATATAGATGTTCAGGGACACAGGAGTGTCAGGGATAGATATGGTGAGAGTGCGACATCCATCTTTATAACTACAAAAAATCTTGTAGTTTTAAAAGAGAGGCTAAAAAATCGTGGTACCGACAGCAATGAGGTGATAGACCAGAGAATTTTGAACGCTTTCCATGAGATGAAGTATCTCAAAGAGTATGATTATATTTTGATAAATGACAATTTTGAAGAGACTCTAGGTGCTTTGGCTGATATTGTAAATAGGGCAAAATATATGAGAAGCAAGCTTGATTTAGAGGCTTTTATTGACTCATGGAAGCATTAGTATTCAATCAAGTTTAAGTATAATCAATCAAATTTCAAGTAAGGATTTTTAATGGGAACATTTAGTATTTGGCATTGGCTTATAGTTTTGGTGATAGTTTTACTACTTTTTGGTGCAAAAAGACTGCCTGATTTGGCAACAGGACTTGGCAAGAGTATAAAAAATTTCAAAGGTGCTCTAAAAGAAGAGGATAGCGAAAAAACAGCTGAGAAGCCAGTCGAGCCGACTCATGTAGTCACAAATGAGCCTTCACACTCACAAACAACTGCAAATACGACTCACACTGAAGCGCCTAAGGCGTAAGGCTATATGAAACAGAGTGTAACAAAGTTTATTGAGAACGAACTAAATCTCCATAATATAATCCTAGAGCGACCAAAATCTGCGGATTTCGGTCACTTTGCTTTTCCAGTCTTCAACCTAGCAAAAGAGCAGAAAAAAAATCCAAATCTCATCGCAACCGAACTGTGTGAAAAACTTCTCAATCCAGAGATGTTCGATGAGGTTACACCAGTTGGTGGTTTTGTAAATTTCAAGCTTTCTTCGGCTTTTTTGAATAAATTTGCAGATTTTGCTGTAAAAAACTTTGAAAATGGCGTAAAAACAGCTAAAAAAGAGAAAATCCTCCTAGAATTTGTCAGTGCCAATCCGACAGGACCGCTTCATATCGGACACGCAAGGGGTGCGATTTATGGCGATGCTTTGCTGCAAATCGGCAGATATTTGGGACATGACATAGACAGCGAATATTATATCAACGACGCAGGCAAGCAGGTCTATCTGCTTGGGCTTTCTATCTTTTTGAGAGTCAAAGAAGCCGTACTGAACGAAAGCGTAGAGTGGCCAGAGTCATTTTATAGGGGCGAGTACATCTATGAGCTTGCGGATGAGGCGTATGCACATTTTGGAGCTAGTAAGTTTGCAGACGAGTCATCAATCCCAGAGCTGGCATGGTGGGGCAAAGACAAGATGATGGTTGAAGTCAAGAGCAACCTGTCTCAAGTTGGCATTTCTTTTGATAAATTCATCAGCGAAAAAGAGATTTTTGCCAATTGGGGCGAGTCTCAAAAAGTGCTTGATGCCAAAAATGCACTATATAGCGATGATGAGGGCAAAGTTTGGCTCAGAACTACCGAGCACGGAGATGAAAAAGACCGTGTGGTAGTGCGTGAAAATGGCGAGCCAACATATCTAGCTGGTGATATAACTTATCATGGCGATAAATTCTCTCGCGGATACGATAGATATATCAACATCTGGGGCGCAGACCATCACGGATACATCTCTCGTGTCAAATCGGCAATCGAGTATCTAGGCTACGACTCATCAAAACTAGAAGTGTTGCTATCCCAAATGGTCGCACTTCTAAAAGGCGGCGAGCCGTACAAGATGAGCAAGCGGGCAGGGAACTTTATACTGATGAAAGATGTCGTGGATGATATTGGTCCAGACGCGCTTCGTTTTGTGTTTTTGTCCAAAAAATCAGACACGCATCTAGAGTTCGATGTGGAAGATCTCAAAAAAGAGGACAGCTCCAATCCAATATACTATATAAACTATGCTCACGCTAGGATTTGTAGCCTTTTTGAAAAAGCTGGCAAAGCTCAAGCGGATGCAGTTGGTTATGAACTAAAAGACCTCGATGCTGACGAGAAAGAGCTACTCTTTAGTGCGATGTTGCTTCCAAGTGTGCTTGAGGATGCGTTTGATAGTAGGGACGCCCAAAAAGTTACGGAGTATCTCAAAAGCTTAGCGGCGAAACTTCACAAATTTTACAATGAACACAGAGTTGTTGATAGTGAGAGAGAGGCAGTTTATCTGAAAATATTTGCCGTCACAGCACTTTCGATAAGAACCGCGCTAAAACTACTAGGAATCAACGCAAAAACAAAAATGTAAAGCCGTTTGTGGCTTTACAAGTTCGGCAATCCTTCTAGTGGTGAAGATGCACTTGCGTATGGTTTTTTAGGGATTCTACCAGCTAGATAACTCATTCTGCCAGCTATTACGGCGTGCTTCATCGCTTCTGCCATCATGACGGGATTTTTTGCTTGTGCTATAGCTGTATTTGTTAGCACTGCATCAGCTCCTAGCTCCATCGCAATCGCCGCGTCAGATGCACAGCCTACGCCTGCATCGACGATTACAGGTACATTTATAGCCTCTTTGATAAATACTATATTGTGGCGACTCTGTATGCCAAGTCCTGAGCCTATCGGACTGGCCAGTGGCATTACAGCTGCTGCACCAGCACTCTCTAGCCTTTTTGCCATTATTGGGTCGTCATTTGTGTAGGCAAATACCGTAAATCCCTCTTTTGCCAATATTTCAGTAGCTTTTAGCGTCTCTATTACATCTGGATAGAGAGTCTTCTCATAATCACCGATACACTCCAGCTTGACTGTCGTGATGCCAGTAGCCTCTCTTGTTAAACGAAATAGCGTGACAGCCTCATCGGCTAGTTTGCAGCCAGCGGAGTTTGGCAGTAGCTTGACGCTTGTGTCTTTGAAATAATCCATCAAGTTTTCTTCGTTTGGATTGGTGATGTTTACTCGTCTAACCGCTACTGTAATCATCTCAGAACCACTCGCAAGTGTGGCATCTCTGGTTGTCTGAAAGTCTGGATACTTGCCGCTACCTACGATAAGGCGGCTCTTTAGTTCTAAATTTCCAATTTTCAATATTTCGCTCATTTTATTTCCTTTAAAACTTGTATTATAGCATTTGGATACAACTCATGCTCTTTTGCTTGTACTCTAGCTCTGAAGCTATCAATTGTGTCGTCTGGCAGAATTTCGACTTTTTCTTGGAGGATGATTTTGCCCTCGTCTACACCACTATTTACCCAGTGGATAGAGACTCCGCCAAATCCCATACCGCTCTCAAAACTCTCCCTTACGCCATCTGCACCCTTAAAATAAGGCAAGAATGACGGGTGGATATTGATAGCCTTGATATTTTCGGTAAACACAGGTGTCAAAATCCTCATAAATCCAGCCAGTACACACAAATCGTAGCCAAATTCAGACACCGCGGAGACGAGGGCGCTATCAAAAGACTCTCTGGAGTCATACTCTCTGTGGTCTATTATCTTGCAGGGGATACCAAGTTTTTTCGCTCGATTGATACCGTTAGCGGAAGGTTTGTTGCATATTGAGCCGACTACCTCTATTTTTACGCCATCAAGCTCCATGCCATGAAGCTTTTCTACGATGTTTTCAAAATTACTCCCATCTCCGCTAAAGAGCACTACTAGTCGTTTGGTCATAGGGATTTGACCGCTTCTATCAAGTCGCTTGGAGTCAGAGCGTAGTTGTTTTTGATGTTTTGAGATGCTAGGGCGTGAGCTAAAACGCCACTTTTTGCTGCCGACAATGGCTCATATCCTTGCCCTAAAAGTGCACCTATCATGCCAGCGAGCACATCTCCGCTGCCACCTTTGGCTAGCGAAACTGAACCGAGATGGCAGATGTATAGCTCTCCATTATTGGCTATAATCGTGTTTGCACCCTTTAAGACTAGCACTATTTGAGGGTATTTTTCACTAAATTTTTTGGCAAGTTCAAAGCGATTTTGCTGGATGTGTTCGATAGAGTATTTTCCAAAATTACATATTTCAAGTAGGGATGCAAACTCTTTTGGATGGGGGGTTAGGATGGATGAGGAGTCCAAAAAATCCAAAAGTTCATTTTTGTAAAACATATCAGCGTCAAGCACAAAGTGCAACTTTTGCAATGCCAAATCGGTTATCTCGCCACTACTAAATGCTTTGCCAAGCCCACTTCCAAGGCAAATAGCAGTTGTGTTGTTTGGTAGTGAGTCGCTCTGCATCAAATCTGCAGGCGCATTAATTTTTTCTTTTGAGATTAGCGTGACAAGACCAGCTCCAAATGATAGTGCAGCCATTCCAGATAACACGCCAGCCCCCTCTTTGTCTCCGACATATACAGCCAAATGACCGTAATCTCCCTTGTGAGAAGATTGATTGGTTCTTGTTGGAAGTAGCATATCTGTTGTTTCTAGCAAATAAGCATCAGGTTTCGTGTTTTTCGTATATTCCAAATAAGACACTCCAAGGTCGGCAACAACAACCTTGCCTACAAAATCTTTTGCATTGTCACCAAATAGGGCAACCTTTGCAGCACCCATAGTTACTGTCAAATCAGCAATAAAAGTCGCATTGAGGCCATCAAAAGTAAGCCCGCTTGGGATATCACAAGCTATCTTGTAGCCATTGGTAGAGTTTGCATTTTGAATTATCGCTTCAGTTTTGGCATCGATTTGTTTGTTTAATCCGGTTCCAAAAATTGCGTCAACTACGACGGAGTATCTGTTTTCTAGTGTAGTTGTGAAGTGGATTTTTGTTTTATCACATCTTGATTTTTGTAGTTTGCAAAGCTCACTTTTTGGCTCCAATACTTCAAAAATAGTGACATCGTAGTCGTATAATAATCTTGCAAGAGCAAAACCATCTGCTCCGTTGTTGCCACTACCAGTCAGTATTAGAACAGATGAAGATGGAGGAAAGAGAGCTTTTATTTTATTTTTTATTGATAGTGCGGCATGCTCCATCATCAAATCTTCACTTAAATTACACTCCACTCTAGTCTTTTTGTCTAGCAAGGAGACATCGTAAAAAAGTGATTTCAAATGCTATTTTCCGTTGTATGAGTAAACAAAGTCAACAAATTTTTTCAATAGCTTGCTTTGATATTTTTCCTTGAATATTGCTGATTGCAACTCTCGTTTTAGTGAGTAACCATCGAGATGGATTTCGAATAATCTACCGTCATCTAACTCTTTTTGTACGGCAAGTCTAGACAAACATGTAAGTGTGTCTGATGTCTCGACAATTTTTTTGATAGCTTCAGTGTGTCCAAGCGTCAAAAAAACATTTAGATGCCCGAATTTGTCCCCTAGAAATCTATGAAAGATTCCCCTAGTACCAGAACCAACCTCTCTGATAATCCAATTTTTGGTGTACAAAACCTCAATTTTATAGCTATTTTTTGAAAAGACATTTTTGTTTGAGGCAACAACAGCCAAGTCGTCCTCTCTCCAAGGTCTCGTTTCGATTTTGTCATTTTGTACTATACCTTCCACGAAGGCAACATCTATATTGCCATTTGCTAGACCTTCGGTAATCTCTTTGGTATTTGCAATGATTAAATCAATTTTGCTGTGAGGATATTTTTGCATAAATTCATAAGCAATATTTGGCATTATATATTCACCAATTGTCAAACTAGCACCAACAACAAGGCTACCAGTTGCATCGGTTTCCAAAAAAGCACCCTCTAGCTCTTTTAGGTTTATTAGGATTTTCTTTGCATTTTCTAGCAACATCCTGCCGTTTTCATTTAGTATTAATTTTCTATTTCTTCTTTCAAAAAGCTGACATTCAAGATTTGTTTCTAGCTCTTGAATTGCCATCGACACTGCTGATTGAGATATTCCTAGACTTTCACAACTATTTGTAACATGTCCAGTCTCAGCGACAGCTTTGAAGATTTCCAATTGCCTGATCGTAAACTGCATATTTAAGCCTTTGATTTGGATATTTTGATTATTATATCATAAATCATTGATTTTACTTAATAAGTTTTTCTGGTTATAATATAGAAGTACAATCAATTTATCTAATTAAGGAGTGAGCATGGCATTTTCAGCAGCAAATCGTTCAAATACGCTAAGCGGGATTTTGTTTACAGCGCTATTTGCTTTGTCGGCTATGTATATAGGAGAGTTTCATGTTGTAGCAGGTCTGGGGATTTCGCCGCTTGTTGTTGCGATTCTGCTAGGAATGGTATACGGAAATACACTTAGAAGCAAGCTTCCTCACGAATGGACACCAGGTGTTCAGTTTTCGGCAAAAATGATTTTGCGTTCAGCGATTGTGCTTTATGGTTTTAGAATTACATTTCAACAAATATATGCAGTAGGTGTGCCAGCGTTGCTGTTGGATGTTGCTATGATAACTACTACTTTTCTAATCGCTGTTTTTGTTGGAATTAAGATATTCAAACTAGATAGAGATACATCAATTTTGATTGGTTCTGGCGCTTCAATATGTGGTGCTGCAGCGGTTTTGGCAACAGAGGGTACGCTAAAGAGCGAATCATATAAAGCTGCTATGGCAGTTGCTACGGTCGTTCTTTTTGGTACGATTTCAATGTTTTTATATCCTGTCTTGTTCAAAGAAGGTTTTTTAGCATTTACTGCTTTACATTATGGTATTTATGTTTGTTGGAGTATACATGAGGTGGCGCAGGTTGTTGTTGCTGGAAATGCAGTATCAGACGCTGCATGTTCAAACGCAGTAATAGTCAAAATGGCTAGAGTTATGATGCTAGCACCGTTTCTTGTGATAATTGGTTTTGTTATTTCAAGGCTGAGCTCAGGCGGTGGTTCAAAAGGCAAGGTGCTTATTCCTTGGTTCGCTGTTTATTTTGTTTTTGTAGCTGGTTTTAATTCTCTACACCTTCTTCCAGAAGTTTTGGTAAACTTTATAAATCAAATAGATACATTTATGCTTGCAATGGCGATGGCGGCTCTTGGTATTGAGACTAATTTCTCAAAAATAAAAAATGTAGGCATGAAGCCACTTTACCTAGCTGTAATATTATTTTTATGGCTTATTTTTGGTGGATATGCACTGACAAAATTTATTATCTAATTTAGGCTAAAATCAGACCTAATCCTAATACAAGGAGGATGGTTTGATTAGGCTATTTTTTTTGGCTTTATTAGCCCAGTTATCACTATTATCCGCAGATTTTTACCCAAAAACAGATGTTTGTCGCTCTCTTGGTATTGATACAGAAAATATACAAACTGCAGAGCTTAAATCAGTATGTGTTGATTTTATTCCCACTTCATTGCAAAAACAGACAGTAATGGAAGCGATAGATAATGCTGGTGAAGATTTTGGGTATATTGTCGAAGAGTTAAGAAAAAATAACATACCAGATGCTGTTATATTTCTGGCTGTTACAGAGTCCAACTTCAGTACAAGATATGCCAACAAGAGACGATATGCTGGTGTTTGGCAGCTGTCAAAATTTGAAGCAAAGCTTTTTGGTTTGGAAGTGAATCAAAAAAACAGAGTAGATGAAAGACGGGATATACAAAAATCAACCTCGGTAATCATCACTATTTTGAAAAATAATTACGCTGAATTTGGCTCTTGGCCACTGGCGATGATGGCGTACAATGCTGGAGAATTTAGGCTCAAAAACGCAATCAAAAGAGCAAAGACAGATGATTTGGAGGTATTGCTTTACAAGAAAAAGCATCTTTTGCCTAGAACAACATCAAACTACATAAAGAGAATTATTATATACGCTTCCACGGCTAATTATCCACCCGTATATGATAGAATAAACTCAGTATTTAGAACAAAAGTTTTTTTAGAGGATAGGAATGAGACGAATAGCTCAAATTAGTGCTATTATATTTGCGACGCTATTTTTAGTTGGATGTGGTTCAAAAAGCACAGTGGTTTACAAAAAAGATAGCAAAAAAGATGCACAGTTAGCAGCTAAGCCATCCGCAAGCTTCAAATACAATATGCAACCATATACTGTTTTTGGCAAGACATACAAACCATCATTTGTTGAGGTGGGCGATGAGCTGACTGGTGTTGCTAGTTGGTATGGACCAGATTTTCACAACAAGCTAACAGCGAATGGTGAAAGTTACGATATGTATGCAGAAACTGCAGCACACAAAACTCTACCAATCAACACTATGGTTAGGGTGACAAACCAAAACAATAACAAAAGTACTATAGTCAGGATAAATGACAGGGGTCCATTTGTTGACGGCAGAATTATAGATTTGTCATACGCAGCAGGCAAAAAGATTGATATAGAAAAAACAGGTATTGCTCCCGTCAAGCTAACTATTCTTGGTTTTGATTCGACAATTTCTGCAAAAGGTGCAAAAGGTACTGACAAAAGAGGCGTTGCCAATTATGCAGTGCAAATTGGTGCTTTTAAGCAAAAAGAGTCAGCTGATAGATTTGCCTCTGAAAACACGAGGGTTGATGGTGTTTATAGTAGCATAGTCAAAAAATATGAAGGCGATAAATCACCAATATACAGGGTGTTTTTAAGCGGATTCAAAAGCGAAGAAGAGGCTAGAGATTTCATAAAAAGCGAGCGATTCAAAGGCTCATATATAATCAATTTGGAGTAAGGCATGATAAAAATAGAGAGAAAAACAAAAGAGACAGATATCAAGCTGGAGTTCGAGTTTTATGGCTCTGGTCAGTATGAGATAAAGACAGGAATAGGTTTTTTTGACCATATGCTAGAGAGTCTTGCAAAGCATGGATTGTTTGATGTCAAACTAGTATGTAACGGCGATACTCATGTGGATTTTCATCATAGTGTCGAGGATGTTGGTATTGCGCTTGGTGAGGCAATAGCCAAATCGCTTTTCCCAATATCTGGTATAGAAAGATTTGCAAGCAACTCAGTTGTTATGGATGAGGCGCTTGTTAGCTGTGATATGGATATTTCAGGCAGACCTTATCTGCATTTTGATTTGGGTGATTTGGGTGGCAAGGTCGGAGAGTTTGACGCTGAGCTTGTTGAAGAATTCTTCCGAGCGATTACCCAGAATGCAAAAATTTCAGCTCATATCGTCAAACAACGAGGCTCCAATCTTCACCATATTATCGAGGCTGCATTTAAATCTTTTGCAATTTCTATGAGACGGGCAGGCATAAAAAATGATAAAGTCGGCGTCCCTAGCGCAAAAGGTGTATTATAATCTTGAGAGATACAGCCAAAATATGGTCAATTTTGAGCAAATACAGTCGAGAACTGCTGATTGGTGGTACTTTTTTTGCTCTTATGATTATTCCAACTATTCTTGTGCTTAGTAGTGATATTTCTGGACAAGTTGCAAAAAAAATTGAGAATAAGCCTATTATCGAGCTGAAAAATTTTATATATGCAGAAGTTGATAAAGACGGTACAAACAAAGTAGTTTCAGGCTCTCTAGGGTATCATTTTGCGCAACGCGAGAGCGTTTTTGATATGAACTTTAGCCAAAATACAAAAGGTGTTATACAGACCTTGCGGGCTAAAACTGCAGACAAGCAAAACGGCATACTTGGTTTTACTGGTAATATTGTTTGTAACAATGGTAATGGGACCACACTGGTTACCAATAATGCAAAATACAACGAGACTACAAAAGTGCTGAATCTTACTACAAATTTTGTGGTACAGAATGAAAAATATACAATATTTGGCGATAGCGGGACTGTCTCTAATAATGGCAGAAAAGTTGATGCCAACACGATAAAAGCAAAAATGCAAACGGACAAAAATAATGCAGCAAAGTAACACTCTTAAAGCTATACTACTTGCCATTTTGGTACCATTATTTCTAATGGCTGGCGAAGTTGAGATAAATTCAAAAAAATTTGAAGGCGACCAAGATACTGGAGTATCGAAGTTTTCTGGTGATGTAGTAGCTACAAAAGATGGTAGCAAAATCACTTCTGACACAATGCTAGTCTATACAACCAAGGACAATAAAATACAGCGCTTAGAGGCTATAGGCAATGCAAAGTTTTGGGCTAGCGACAAAGGTAAGAGCTACAAAGGTAGTGCGAATACAATAGTTTATGTACCAGATGCAAAAGATTATACGCTTATAGGCAATGGATATTTGGAGTACATAGAAGAGAAGAGAAAGGTCTATGGAGACAATATTCATATCAATGAGCTAACTAAAAAAGCAAATGTCATGGGAAGTGACAAACCTGCAAAATTTATTTTTTATACGGAAGACAATAAAACAAAAAAATGATCAATATTGTTAGTGCCAATTTTATAAAATCAGCAGCATCCATAAGAGATTCATTGCCAATAGACCTTGCAGAAGTAGCATTTTTGGGTAGAAGTAATGTAGGCAAAAGCTCTCTTATCAATGCTATATGCTCACAAAAATCACTAGCTAAAAGCTCCGCTACACCTGGCAAGACTAGACTGATTAACTTTTTTGAAATTGTTTTCAAAGATGGTGAGACTAGACATAGGGCTAGGTTGGTTGATTTACCAGGGTTTGGTTATGCCAAGGTATCAAAAACAGAGCTTGATAAGTGGCAGCATAGCCTCGCTAACTTTGTCGCAAATCGTACTTCTATATCAGTTTTTTTGTTGCTTGTAGATTCTAGGCATCCTGATTTGGAGATAGATGTCGAGACTAGAAAATTCATAGAATCTTTTAGAAGAAAAGATTTTGAGATTATTGAAGTATTTACAAAGATAGATAAGCTTAATGCAAGGGAGCTTAATACGCTCAAAGCTTCAAGACCAAACGGATTTTTTGTCTCGGCAACTAGCAAAAAAGGCATAGACGAGTTGAGGACAAATATCTACAAACATATCTTTGGAGAAAAACTATGAGGTTTGTCAAGCCAACGATGCTTGACATTCCAAAAATGCAAGAACTAGTCGCAACAGAAGTTCAAAACGGTGTCATACTTTATCGCGATGATGATGAGATAGCAAATACAATTCGTTCATATATATTGGCTATGGACGGCGATGAGATTCTTGGTTTTGGTGCAGTGCATATTTATTCAGCTTCATTAGCTGAGATTCGCAGTCTTGTTGTCTCTGGCGAGCACAGAGGCAAAGGTGTTGGTTTTGGGATAGTAGAAAATTTGGAAAAAGAAGCCAAGCAACTAGGAGTAGAGAAATTATTGGCATTGACTTATCAACAAGCTTTTTTTGAAAAAGCTGGCTTTGTGGAAATCGAAAAAAACGAAATTCCTGAACACAAAATATGGGCGGACTGCATTAAATGCAAGCATTTTCCTATCTGCAACGAAAAATCAATGATCAAGACTATTTAACACTTGGCCTAATATGGCTGGTGTTTTTTGTCTGGGAATCGTTGAGCAATCTGTACCCGTATATGCCTCCGATGTTTGGGTTATTGATTACCGCTGCAGTCGTCGTGCAGGGTAGACAATTTACTATTGGACTGTTTGCATTTTTGCTATTTTTTGAAGCCGACCATAGTTATTTTCTATTTTCTACATGGCTTTATTACTATTTCCATGTGAACTTTCTTGTGCCACTAATATCCGCTTTTGTAGATTGTAAAAAATGTCTTCTTGTTTTGTCAGTTGTAACAGCGTATCTATTGTATTACACGATGCTATTTTTGCTTGGGGCTGTATTTTTAGAGCATGCAAGGTTTTATTATTTTTATCCAGTACTTGTCTATATGCTTGTTGAGTCAGTACTGATTTTAGTTGTTGGTCATGTTGAGAGATAGAATTGTAGTAGCCGTCTTTGCTCTTATTTGGACGGTTTTGTTGGTCAAAGTTTATTATTTTAGTATTAAATCCAACTCATACTATGAAGATTTGGCAAGTAGAAATTCACTCAAAACAGAAGTAATTTTTCCATCTCGTGGTGTCATATATGATAGGAATCACAAGCCTCTGGCAATAAACAAGCTAGGTTTTACAGTAAAACTTGTAGCCCATATGGGGAGCAAAAAACAAGAGAGTGAACTGGATGAAAAAATCAGACTACTAGTTGATTATTTTCCAACACAGTCATTTGACAAGCTAAAGCAAAACTACCTCAAACAAGATTCACCATACAATCATGAACCTATCAAAGTAATTGACTT
>CAZNYV010000001.1:0-22529 GCA_964577355.1 uncultured Campylobacteraceae bacterium | reverse complement strand
AATGTTGACGATTCTATCGTTGTCGAGCCTACCGATCTTAGAGAGTATCCAGAGAAGAATGTCGCTGCTCACATCATAGGCTATGTTGGTAAGATTTCACAAGATGACCTGACCAACAAAGAACTGCTTCAGTGGACAAATGGTTACACTGGTAAAGAGGGGCTTGAGAAGGTTTATAACTCTGAGTTGCAGGGTGAACCAGGCTATCGCTCTTATCAAGTAGACGCATTTAACCGTGTTGTCAAAGAGATAGCCGACAAGCAACCATCAAAACTCAACTTCCTCGTGACGACTATAGATGTTGAGATTCAGAAGTTGGTTTCAGACCTTTTTATTGACAAATCAGGTGCTATAGTTGTTATGGATTTGCAAGATGGCTCGATATTGGCAGCGGGAAGTTATCCTGAATTTGATATTAATTCATTTGCAAGAGGATTGGAGCAGAGTGAGTGGGATGCATTGCTAAATGACATTAACCATCCGTTGTCCAACAGGCTGACAAAAGGTATATATCCTCCTGGTTCGACCATAAAACCAGGTGTTGCTTTTGCATTTTTGCAAAGTGGATTGGTCAATGAACATGATTCTATCTCTGATGCTGGATTTGTTGAATTTGGCGGTAGAAAATTCCGTGACTGGAAAAAAGAGGGACACGGTACGGTTGATATGAGAAAAGCTATCAAGGAGAGTTGTGATGTCTATTTTTACACCCTCTCTCCAAAAGTAGGTATAGATATTATCTCGGATACGCTTGCTAGATTTGGTATAGGTAAAAAAACAGGTATTGATTTGCCAGGGGAATTTAGTGGCATAAATCCTAGCAAAGAGTGGAAAAGGAAGCGATATGGCAAGGGGTGGTACTCTGGCGATACGCTTATAACGGCGATTGGACAGGGGAGTATGCTTGCGACTCCTATCCAAATAGCGAAGTATACTGCGATGCTAGCAACTGGCAAGGATATTACGCCTAGATTGGTTTCGAAAGTTGGTAATACTGAGCTGAAACCAAGTGTAAAAGATGTTTTGACACCAGAAGAGATGCAAAAAATGGCTATCGTAAAAGATGGAATGTATCAAGTCTGTAACACTCCAGGAGGAACAGGAACAGGGTCGCTTGGTGACTTGAAAGTAAAAGTAGCTGGCAAGACGGGTACCGCGCAGGTATCAACAATTTCGCAAGTAGAAGTAAACAGACTCAAAGAGTCTCAGCTAGAGTATCTTCAGAGGTCTCATGCTTGGCTTACAACATATGCGCCATATGACAACCCTAGATATGTTATTACGGCGATACTTGAGCATGGTGGTCACGGCGGAAGTGAAGCTGGTCCGATAGTGGCTGAGGTTTATCGAAAGATGATACAGTTAGGTTATCTCAAGCCATCAGCTCCTGTGATACAAAAAAAACCATAAATATGAGGAAGAAATGAAAATAGCAATAACTGGCGGGGCTGGATATATAGGTTCTCATGTACTAAAACAGCTTGGCTCACTAGGTCTTCACGATATTACCGTTATAGACAATCTCTCAACTGGATTTGAATCCAGCGTGCTTTTTGGCAAACTAGTCAAAATGGATTTGAGTGATTATAGTGCTGTCAAAGAGTTTTTTGCTGTTAATAAATTTGAAGCAGTCATACATTTTGCTGCCAAAATAGTCGTCTCTGAGTCGGTCGCAGAGCCAATAATGTACTATATGAACAATACAGCAAACACTGCAAATCTTATAGGTGCGGCAAGTAGTAGTGGTGTCAAGAATTTTATATTTTCGTCAACCGCTGCGGTTTATGGTGATTCGGAGAGCGGAATTGTTAGTGAAGATAGTCCAAAACTACCTCTAAATCCATATGGCTACAGTAAACTAATGAGCGAGCAGATTCTGGCAGATATGGCTGTTGCAAATGGTGATTTTAGATTTGTAATTCTCAGATATTTTAATGTGGCAGGCGCGTCTCTTGACTGTTCTATCGGTCAGCGAACTCCAGAAGCGACGCATCTTATCAAAGTGGCGAGCGAGACTATTGTTGGTAAGAGATCAAAGATGAGTATCTTTGGAGAGGATTATCCAACCCCTGATGGCACTTGTGTTAGAGATTATATTCATGTAGAGGATTTGGCAGGAGCACATTTGGCAGCTCTCGATTATCTGCAAAAAGGCGGTAAATCTGATATTTTCAACTGTGGCTATGGAAGAGGTTTTTCGGTCAAAGAGGTCATTGAGACGATGAAAAAAGTAAGCGGTGTGGACTTTGTGGTGGAAAAAGCCCCGAGACGAGAAGGTGATGCAGCGCAACTGATCTCAACAAACAAAAAAATCAAAAGTACACTTGATTGGCAGATAAAATATGATGATTTGGAATTGATATGCAAAAGCGCTCTTGAATGGGAGCAAAAGCTACAAAAAGGCGTAAGTTAAATGATAATATTATTTGACCTTGATGGTACTGTTATAGATTCTACAGAACCGATAATTACTTCGTTTCAACACACTTTTGTCACGATGTCTGATGAGCCACCATCGAGAGAGAAGATAATGTCTCAAATAGGGCATCCACTAGATATGATGTTTGAAAATATGCAAGTTCCAAAAGGTAGGGTTTTGGACTTTGTTTCCACTTACAAAGAAAAATATAGAGAGATTTCATTTGCTGGGACATTCTTGTTAGAGAGCGTAAACGAAGCTTTGGCTGAGGCGAGTCAGTTTGCTACTTTGGGCGTGGTAACCACAAAAACAAGCACCTATTCGCACGAGTTGTTGGAGCATCTTGGGATTGGACACTACTTCAAAGTGTTGATTGGTAGAGAAGATGTTACTTTCCCAAAGCCGCATCCAGAGCCAATTTTGAAGGCTATTGAGGCGATAAACCCGAACTACGACAAGAGCAAAATTTGGATGATAGGCGACACCTTGATGGATATAGAATCTGCAAAAGCCGCTGGAATCAACCATGTTGCAGTTACAACTGGGTATGCACCAGAAGCTGTTCTGGATATGTGCTCAAAGTATTGTGTTGGCTCTCTTTTGGAGGCTGTCAAGACCATTAAGGCAAATATGTGACCAAAGCTCTCTTTATCGATAGAGATGGTGTAATCAATGTTGAAAAAAACTATCTGCACAAAATAGAAGATTTTGAGTTTATCGATGGTGTTTTTGATGCATTGAAGATAGCCGAGCAACGAGGTTTTATAAATATAGTCATAACCAACCAATCTGGCATTGCGAGAGGATATTATGGTGAGGATGAGTTTGCTACGCTGACAGAGTGGATGGTGGGCGAATTTGCCAAAAATGGTGTCAAAATATCAAAAGTGTATCACTGCCCACACAATGAGAGCTCACTGTGTGATTGTAGAAAACCAAAACCAGGTATGATATTTCAGGCACAAAACGAGTTCGATATTGACCTCGAAAACTCATGGCTTATCGGTGACAAAGAGAGTGACATCGAAGCTGGCATCAATGCTGGAGTTGGTCGTTTGGTTTTGTCAAAAAGTGGACACAAGATAGACGAGTTAGGAACAAAAGCAAATTTTGTGGTAAACTCCATAGCAGATATATCTACGATATTGGGGTGAGTTTATGACGAAATTTCTGATTGTAAATTTTGGTAGCAAGAGTGATGTGATTTTTTCTACTGCTATTATTGAAAACATAAGAGCTGTTTACAATGACGCAAAAATAGATTTTTTGGTTTGCAGTGATAACAAATCTATATTGGAATCACACAAATATATAAACAAAGTACTAGATGTTGATAGGTCAAAACTAGAGTCCAAAGGCTTCTTTGGCAGATTTAAGACTGATTTGTCATTGGCATATATGATTAGACAAAATAGATATGACACTATTTTTGTCCTCTCCGAATCCGAGAGAAATGCTAGGATTGTACTGCCAAGTGGTGCAAATACCAGAGTTGGTATCAAGCCAAAAGAGAACATTTGGACAAGGTTGAATGCTTTTACAGATACATACGAATTAATAGAGTCCAAGCATTTGGTGGAAGTGAAGCTTGATGTCATGCGCGCAATAGGACTCTCTATTCAATCAAAAAAAATAAGCCTATATCCATCGGACGCTTCTGTCGCAAATGTCGAAGCTCTCCTAAAAAAATACTCCATAGACAAATTCGTGCAAATAGGGCTGTTGGGGGATGAACATTCTCGTTCTATGAGCGACGATTTTATAGCTGGTGTGATTGACTTTATTGAGTGCGAAAAGAAGTTAAAAGTAGTCATTGCAACATCAGGAAGCGAATACGAAAGCTCAAGGCTTTTTGGAGTGCTAGCAAAAACAAAATGCACGCCAGTTGTGTTTGTAGGAAGCTTGAATAGTGATGATATGATGGTTCTTGCCAGCAAAGCATCTCTATTTATCGGTGTTCATACGCCACTTTTGCATATTGCAGCGTCACAAAACACGCCTACCATTTCGATTTTTGGTCAAGACGATGTGAAAGTGTTTGGTCCATGGGATGGTGATACAAAAGATGGCTGGTATGTCTCAAAAGCCGCCAGACAAAAAATCGGGAAACATACGGTGCTGCAATCGACAATGAGCTGTACCCCATGCAATAAAAATAGCTGTGATGACGGAAGTGCTGCTTGTTTGCATGATGTGAATATAAAACAGCTCAAAAATGAGATAGAAAATTATATAGGCGGAGTGGATAAATGAAATTAAAAGAGCTATCGGCTACAAAAATAGTCAAAATGGTTATGGGTGAGAGAGATGGTCTGAGGGGCGAAGATGAGCTTGCGATGGTGCTCAAAAAACGACTAACCAAAAAAGAGAGAGTTGCACTCAATTCAAAGGCTGAGGGTTGTGTTGACTTGACATCTGTTTTGGCAGATTTGAATGTAGATCAGAGTAGGTTTGACGAGATTGTGGCAAATGCAGTCAAAAAAATCAAAAATGAATCGCTCCATCGCGAACTATATAACTAAGAGTCTATTATGAGCAGCGTCGATTTTGGAATGATTGCGCTTATCGCTTTTACTGGCAGTATGGGTCACTGCATTGGTATGTGTGGCGGATTTGTTGTTGCTTACTCCTCTGCAAAGATAACGCCATCTATGTCCAAATTTGAGCAACTGATTCGCCATTTATACTATAGTTTGGGCAGGGTAAGTGCATATACTGTAATGGGTGCTATTTTTGGTACTATAGGCATGGCTTTTACTCTTTCTATGGAGTTTCATGGAGCACTCTTTTTGATTGCTGGAGTGCTTATGGTGTTTACTGCACTTGCTATGTCTGGTATCTCAAAAATTTTGCTCTCTGTTGAGTACTCTATGAATAAATTGCCAGTGTTCAAGGCTCTGTTTTCGCGACTAATCAAGTCTCAGAGAGTGTCTAGCTTTTTTGCTCTTGGCGTATTAAATGGACTCTTTCCATGCGGATTTGTCTATTTTTTTGCTGCAAAAGCGTCTGCGACAGCCTCTCCACTATATGGTGCGCTCGTGATGATGGTGTTTGGTCTGGCAACGATTCCAGTTCTAGCGTTTCTCGGTCAATCTGTCAGCTTTCTGAGAAGTCTTGCATTTCGACAAACCATGAATAGAATAGCCGCACTTGCGATTTTGTTGTATGGTATATGGACTATTTATGGAGGGCTTACTTACTTTTTTGAGTTGCCAATCTAGTATTTCTCTCTTTATTGAATCAGAATGACGCCAAAAGTCTGATAATGGTCACATATTAAGCGTATTTTTTTAACTTTTTCGAGACTGATAATTTTGTAAAATATCACAAAATTAAATACTAAAAGTTATTAAGATGGATGTTCTAATATCAATTATTTATGTAAGTATCCCAGTGGCAGCAGTTACACTATTTGTTTGGAGTTATTTTACCTATGTGAGTCCACGCAGCAAGTTTCTATCCTAGCTGGCAGATTTAGTACTATTTACTTTTTTATTTCTATCCAACCATCTCTCCAAGATGATTTTGGCTGATAGGCTATCTAGTTTGCCGTCTTTTGATTTTGTTATCTTCTCCACTCCGAATTCCAAAGCCTCTTTTGAACTACCGTATTCATTTTCGTAGTCTATTTTTCCGTTGAAATTGAGTAGTGATACGAAGTGCTCAATCCGTCTCTTCATTTCGTCTTCGCTAGCGCCCCCGATTGGCAAGCCGATGATAAGCGTTTTTGCATTTTTTTCCACCAAGAGTGCATCCAAATCCATAGCAGCTTGATTACGATTTCGTCTAATTATTGCATTTAGTGGCAGAGACAAAACACCATCGGGCGACATAGCTAACCCAATTCGCTTGAGTCCAATATCGGCGCAGATAGTCATGGTTGCCCTAGAAATATGATGCCAGAAGCATATAGGCTACAAATACGACGAGATGACTAATACCCTCAAGATAGTCAGTCACACCATTTTCTGTAGTTTTCCAAGCTAGCAGTACTGTAAAAATCAATGCTCCAATCTCAAGTGCATTGAAGTCTAATGAAAAAGCAATTCCCTGTGTATAGGCTAGAAAAACCAACAGCGGAACACTCAAAAGAATCGTCACAGTGGAAGCACCCATAGCAATGTTTATGACTCTTTGAGGCTCATCATTTCTAGCTGCCCTGATAGCGGTAAAAAACTCAGGAGCAACTGCGATAAAAGCTATAATAAGACCTGCTGCAGCTGGTGATATACCGAGCGAAAGCGCTGTTTTTACGCCATCACTAGCTAGTATCTCTGCCAAAAATCCGACGATAAAGATAATAAAAAGCATCACGAAAAAATTTGTCCAGCTTGAGACTCTATCAAACAGATAGTGAGGATAAGCGCTCTCTTCGTCTTCTTCATCGGCTTTGTGTTTTTTGTATCTTAGTAGTCTACTTCTGGCTGTTGCCTTGAAAAAATTGATATGTGTTTTTGTCTGGAAAATAGCAATGACAACATAGTATGCTAGAAGTAAAAAGGCTATTAGCACGCTTGCTTTGTATATTGATTCTCTCGAGTGGTGTGTAATATCAAGTACACTTGGAACCAGTAGTACGGCTGCTGTTGAGAGCAGGATGGTAGTGTAGCTAGCTGAAGTCTCTTCGTTGTGCTCTTGCATTTTGAATTTCAAACCACCAACAAGAACCGCGATGCCCAAAAGTAGGTTCAAATCGACTATGACAGCTGAGACTATTCCGCTCTTTACGGTCATGATAGCGAGCTCGTTTGCTCCGCCAGCTTTGACAAATAGCATAAACAACAATACGATTTCAACAGATACCGCGCTAAAAGTGAGCAGGAATGAACCATAAGGCTCTTTTAGTCTGTCGGCTAGTATCTCGGCTATCTCTGAGATGGTTATAGAAAATGCCACGACAGATAGTGAACTGCACACGGTAGAGAGATGTTCTTCGCCTCTTGAGTGGAAGTAATAAGCAAGTAGTCCAAAAATTGTGCCCAGAAAAATATCCCAATAATCTTGGGCAAACTCATGAATATTTAAACTGGGCGAGGGACTGTCACTGGAGTCCATATGAATCCTTTATATTTGGTATTAAAACAGCTTTAGCTGCTCTTTTTTATCTTTTGAAACAATGTCTCTATCCGCGTCGATAAGCAGTGCAAAATTGAAATCAGCATCTTCTAGTATGTCTAATAGTTCTTCATTTGAGCCAAAATAGGTCACTATAGTGTCATCGTCATGCTCAAAACCAACTAGTCTGGATGGGAGTAAAAATAGGATTTTGCCCCATTTGCCTTTTTCTTGCACAAAGTCCATACAATCTTTGAGTATTGGCATTGATTCGAACTCGGAGAATATTACAACCTTTGAAGTTTTGCCAAAATCTCTCTCTTTTAGGCTGTCATCAACAAACACAGGGTCAAAAAATAGTTTTGATTTTGCTAGAGAAGTATCATATGACAATTCATAATCAAGAAGAATTTTGTGAGCATTTCGTAGGTGTTTCATCATAAAAGAAGGAATCTTGAGTGTCACCTCTCTATCTGTTTCGATAAGTCTTGTCTCAAACATCGTCTCACTGGTTATGTTATTATCTTTTTCTCGTTGAACAAAAAAACTATCTATCCCTTCACTGGTGAGTTCTTGCATATAAACATCATCATGACTGATATAGAATGTTTTTGTATCATTTTTGATTGTCGAAAATAGAGTAGCCAAATCGTATGGAGGTAGAAAAGTAGCTCTTGTATCAGTGCAGATGCTTTTTGCTAAATCAAAGGTAAGTTTGTCGGAGACTACATAGTTGATTTGTTTTTTGAGTAGCAGATATTTTGCAATCATAAGTGCTGCACTTTGGACGCTTCTGACACGAATCCAAGCTATTTCATCATCGTTCGCGTGAAGCTCGCAATCATACATGATGCCATAAGCGCCTTTCTTGATGGCCGCAGGTATGTCTTCTTTGCAAGATGCTATAAATAAGTCGCCTCTGGAGACTTGAGATATTGATACTTTTATATCTTCAAATGCGGAAAATTTGGGGTTGCCAGTTAGCTCCCCTCTTGTCAGTGCTGTACAGTTTGTGATTTTCATCCTACAGCTGAACCACTATCCCTCTGTTTTTCTGGACGCACAAGCGAGAGACCGTTACCATCTTTTGCAGCCAAAATCATCCCTTGTGATTCGATGCCCATGATTTTTGCTGGTTTGAGGTTTGCCACAACACATACCTGTGTGCCCACCATGCTCTCTGGTGAATAGTGTTCTCTGATACCGGCAACTATCTGCCTTGGAGTCTCTTCGCCCAAATCTACTTGCATCAAGAGGAGTTTGCTACTTTTCTCGACAGCTTCAGCGCTCAGAACTGTTCCGATTTTGATTTCGCTCTCAAAAAACTTGTCTATCGTGATTTGTGGTTTTGATGGTTTTATTTCAGATGGAGCTTTTTTAGCTTCTACCTTTGGTGCTTCTGCTTCTTTTGCTTCGACAACCAACTCTATTTTTGTGAATAACACAGGGACTTTTGTGAGTGTTGTTTTGCCTAGTAGTTGATGCTCGTATATGTGTCGTGCAAAGCTGTCGGTATTGATTGATAGTCCAATCGCCTCTGCCATCTTGTCCATCGTATGAGGCATTACGGATTGGAGTAGCAGACACGCTTTGGCAAGAATATTCACATTTAGAGCTAGTAGTGCCATAACTTCGTCTGTTTTGCCCTCTTTTATCTTTGTCCAAGGAGCGCATACCTCGATTGATTTATTGCCGATTGCGAATAGCTTCCATATCTCTTCTAGGTATCTATGGATTTGCATACTATATAGTAGCTCTTCGCAGCCATCGACGATTGTATTGATTTGTGCTATTTCATCTGGATGAAACTGCATAAGAGTATCAGAGTTGATTTCGAAGCCAAAATACTTTTCGCTCATACCAAGCACACGATTGAGGAGATTACCTAGGTCATTTGCCAAATCGTTGTTGATTCTATCTACTAGTGCCCGTCTTGAGAAGTCACCATCTTGACCGAAAGGTACTTCGCGGAGGAGAAAATACCTCAGGTTTTCTAGTCCGTATTGGTCAGCTGTCTCTTTTGGGTTGACTACATTTCCTTTGGATTTGCTCATCTTTTCGCCGTCTCTCGTCCACCAACCATGAGCTGCTATGTGCTTTGGAAGTGGCAAATCAAGGCTCATCAAAAATGCAGGCCAGTATATAGCGTGAAATTTCAAAATATCCTTGCCAACGATGTGTACTTTTGCAGGCCAATATTTCATATTTGCCTCATCGCTGCCATAGCCAAGCCCAGTGATATAATTGAGCAATGCATCTAGCCATACATAGACGATATGTTTTGGGTCGTTGAGACTCGCTGGCGTTTTGATACCCCATTCAAAGCCTGTTCTAGTGATAGACAGGTCGCGAAGCCCACCTTCGACGAACTTGAATACTTCATTTTTTCGTGATTTTGGGAGGATGCAGTGCTCGTTTTGCTCATACCATTCAAGTAGTGGTTTTTCGTATTTTGATAGTCTGAAAAAGTAGTTTTCTTCTTTTAAAATTGTAGTCGGCTTGCCACAATCAGGGCAAAACTCTTCACTGACTAGCTGTGTTTTGGTGAAAAATGTTTCGCAAGATACACAGTAGTTGCCCTCAAACTCGCCTTTGTAAATATCGCCTTTGGCAAGCATGATTTCAAAAGCCTTTTGTACGCCTAGTTTGTGCGCTTCGTCTGTGGTACGGATGAATTTGTCGTAGCTGATTTCAAAATTATCCCAGAGAGACTTGAACCCACCGCTGATTTCATCTGCATACTCTTTTGGGCTTTTGCCTCTTGATTTGGCGGCTTCTTCTATCTTTTGACCGTGTTCGTCTGTGCCTGTCAATAAGAATGTATCATGTCCTTTGAGTCTCGAAAACCTAGCCAACATATCTGCGATGATGGTGGTGTATGCGTGTCCGATATGAGCGTTGTCATTGACATAATAAATTGGTGTGGTGATATATACTTGTTTGCACTTTTGATCGCTGGTTTGGGTCATTTGGCTTTTTCCGTAGTTATTTTTGGCTAATTATAGCGATTTTTCTATAATCGCATAGAAAAGTTGTTCTTTTGTAATTCAAGTTTGGTTCAATTTGACTAAAAGTGCTGCTCAGGGAACAAAGTTTGCTTTCACTGCTCGAAACTTATCAACAACTAGGCAGATATGAAAAAAGAATTAGACTCACGAAAAAAACCTTTTATACTATTTATTTCTATTGTTACGCCTATTCTTGTCCTTGCATTTTTGTTGGTCAATGAGATGGTTGAGGTATCTGAAAGCTTCGTAAGTTTGCGTACAAAAACAGTGCCTTCCGTAGAGATTCTTGGTAGTTTGGATACAGCTGTTGGTTATTTCAGAGTCGCAGAGCTCAAGAGGCTCCTGAGTGAGCGCAAATCAGATAGTAGCAAATATGACGAGGAACTAGCGTCCAAATTGGACAATATTAGGATGCTAAGAGCAAGTTATGACAAACTAAATCTCTCTAGTGCTGATATGGTATTGGCAACTGAACTAGACAAAGAGATTGATGACTATATAAGAGCGCACGATGCGTTGATGCAAAACCTAGAGTCTGGAAAGTATGAGAGTGCATACAATCAAGGACTTGATGAAACTCAAAAAGAGTTCACAGATGTATCTGTAGCGCTCCGTAAAATGATTGAACAGCATAAGAAGAAAGCAACAGCCATCCAAAACACATTGAAGCATGACGAGATTGTCTCAAAAGAGATGGCTTTTATTTTATCGCTTGTAAGTGTTGTAATTGCAGCTTTGACTGCATTTTTGTATTGGCAAGTAGGAAAGAGTAATGTCAAACTGAGCAAACAGTTGACAACAGACACTCTGACTGAACTGCCCAACAGAAACTCCTTGATGGAGATGTTGAATATTGCTGGCGACGGTACGCTTATGCTTGTCAATATAGATGATTTCAGTCAAATAAATGACTTTTACGGACACAAAATCGGAGATGGAGTATTGGTTTGGCTGGCAAATAAACTCAAAAGCAAACAGGCAAGTGGCTCTTATAGCTTGTTTCGAATGCCGTCAGATGAGTTTGCGGTATTTTTTCATGGAGAGAACAATAGCGGGTCAGAATTCTCAAAGATTTTGGCAGAACTACTATATTCTAGGGGTTTGGTTTGTGATTGTATGGAGCAAAACATTGTTATCAGTGTGACTCTTGGGATTGCTCATGGCGCCGGAGAGTCACTACTCAAGTTTGCTGATATTGCGTTGAGAAATGCAAAAAAGAGTAGAGAGCACTTTGTAATATACAATGATTCGATGGATCCATCCATGCGGTACAAACACAATATGAAGTGGGCGGAAAAACTCAACACCGCAATTAGTGAAGACAGAATAACCGTATATTTTCAGCCGATTGTAGACAATAAGACTGGTATTGTCTCAAAATACGAGTCTCTTGTCAGGATGATAGACGAAGACGGCACTGTGGTCGCGCCTTATAAATTTTTAGATATTGCCAAAAAAAGTAGACTTTACTACCAAATAACACAAATAGTTACGACAAAAGCACTGCAATTTTTCAAAGACAAAAGCGAGAGCGTTTCGATAAATCTATCATTTGAAGATATTGCAAATGAGAGAACAAACAAATTTCTGCTCTCCCAACTGGCAAGTTCTGGCATAGCCGATAGGGTGATTTTTGAGATTTTGGAGAGTGAGGGCATTGAGAACTTTGAAACCGTAGCTCAGTTTATCAAATCAGTGCAAGCGTTGGGTTCAAAAGTTGCGATAGACGATTTTGGTAGCGGATATTCCAACTTTGATATGATTTTGAAGCTAAATATTGGAATTCTAAAAATAGACGGCTCGTTGATAAAAAATATAGACAAAGACGAAGGCGCAAAGATGATTGTAAAAACCATAGTCAGTTTCGCCAAAGAGCTTGGTATTGAGACTGTTGCCGAGTTCGTACATAGCGCTGAGGTTTTCAATGAGGTCAAAAATATGGGTGTGGATTTCTCGCAAGGCTATTTTTTGTCAGAGCCAGTCAGCATGAAAAGTTTGTGATTGCAGGATGAAGATACTAATAATCGAAGACGACATAGAGCTTCTGAATAGCTTGGCTGATAGTCTCAAAAAAGATGGCTATATCATCGTGACTGCACAGACAGGCAAGAGCGCATTAGAAAAATACCACGATGATATTTTTAATCTTGTCCTACTGGATATAAACCTACCAGATATGAGTGGGCTGGAGATTTTGAATCAAATCAGAAAAAGCGAAACCCCGTCGGTGTATGTGTTGATTTTGAGTGCCAAATATGAACTGGATGACAAAGTGCTAGGTCTTGATGCTGGTGCTGATGATTATTTGGCAAAACCGTTTTCTGTGATAGAGCTCAAGGCTAGGATTCGGGCTATTTTGCGTAGAAATGCACCCAACAAACAGGTCAAACTCCAAATAGATGACATAGAGATAAATATTGCAGATAGAAAAATTATGAGGGGTGATGTCGAGATTTGCTTGACTCCAAAAGAGTTTTTGATACTTGAATTGCTCTTTTACAATAAAAATACGATTTTGACACCGACACAGATTTCTGAACATATATATACCGACTACTTTGACAGGTCTTCTCATATCATCAATATGCATATCAAAAATATCAGGACAAAGCTGCAGAACCAAAATCTAATAGAGACGGTTCGAGGCGTAGGCTTTAGGCTTAATAGTTGAAAATAAGTCTAAAAATCGCACTATTTTACCTGCTGTCAACACTGCTTTTGACACTATTTTTGTCGCTTACGCTCTACACTTCTTATGCCAAAGATTTGGAAACAATGGTGGATGAACATCTATCCGAGGATACAGAACAGATAAAATTTCTCCTAGATAACAAGATACAAAATAGTCCATCCCTAAAGCGGATTTTGTTTGAAGAGTATTGGCTGAAAATCACAAAAGGGAATGATACGCTATATGCGAGCAATATAGCCAAAACAATTGTGATTCCAGCAGACAAGATAGTCGACAATACGACGGTTACTATTGATACAAAGTTTGTTAATTTTACTGGTAATTATGATGTGATACTCAGATTGCATGTCAAAAAATATGATGATGGTACAAGTATCGTAATCGGTATAGCTATGGATAATAGTATCACCGAAAACTACAAAAAACTGATTACGGTGCTACTGAGCACTTTGGTGATAATCTCTGTGCTTGTCTATCTGCTGATGAATTTCCTGCTCAAGCCACTTATGCATATATCATTTACACTGAGAAAGCTAAACGAAGAGAAGTTCAATATTGGCTTTACAAAGGAGTCGGATGACGAAATAGGCTTCCTTGTAGAGAGTATCAATCTGACATTTGAAAAACTGAGGAGTCATTTTACATATCAAAAGAACTTTTTGACCATCATGTCGCATGAGCTAAAAACGCCGTTGTCAGTCATCAAAAATCATATCGAACACGCCATAGAGAGAGAAGATACCCCGCTAGAGATGAAGCAAAAGTTCGCGAGTGATTTGGAGCAAATATCGAAGCTAACACAGTTGATTCATAGGCTTTTGTTGCTCACGAGGCTTGAGGAAAAGACGCTTATACCAAAAAATGCACAGTTTAGTTTGAGTGATTTGGCGGACGAACTTTGTCTGTTTTTTGCAGACCTGTCGGAGTCTCAAAACAAGATTTTTGAATCGCATATCACAGAAAATATCTTTGTTATCGGCGATAGAGAGCTGATGTATAGAGCGATATTCAATATCCTCGACAACGCTATCAAATACACGCAAGAGGATAAAAAAATAGAGCTGGTTTTGGAACGAGGAGCGTACGATACTGCTTTGTTGTATGTGAGAGACGAGGGCGAAGGCATAGAGCCCGAAGCGGTCAGAAGCGCTGAAAATTCGATGTTTGCCAAATCAACATACGACAAAGATGGAATCAAAAACGGCATCGGGCTTCGACTTGTCATCGCTATTTTGAATCTGCATGAGCTCGGCTACAGCATAGAATCTGACAAAAACGGAAGTAAATTCAAAATATTTTTCAAAACTTCGCAAAATTGACTTAAAGTTGAAATTCGTCTAGTACTATTTATTGTAAAAAATAAAAAGGACGGTTTCATGAACAAACTACTACAAAAAATAGTTTATGCCACGATGTTTTTTATGACATTGGGTATGACTTCCGCATATGCGATACCGAGCTTTGCTAGACAGACAGGGTTTGAATGTACTCAGTGCCATACTGTATTTCCAGAGCTGACGGCTACTGGGAGATGGTTCAAGCTAAACGGCTACACAATGAGTAACAACGACAAAATGAGTCCTGTCGACAATCTAGCTGGGATGATTATGGTTGGCTATACCAAAAATGCTGACACAACAACTGGCGCGGCTCCAGACTCTACAAAAGACAAAAAACTCTCTCTCGACCAAGCAAGCATATTTTATGGTGGCAAAATAGCCGATAACTTAGGTGCTTTCGTGCAGGTTACATTTGATGGGACGAGTCTTATAGGTAGCGGCAAGACAAACGATGTAGCGCATCACATAGTCGCTGACAATGTTGATTTCAGATATGTGAGGGATTTCAAGATAGGCGAAGATAGCCTACTGATTGGAGCAACACTCAATAATAATCCTAGCATGCAAGACATATATAATACTACTCCGACATGGACTTTCCCATATTCATCTTCTTCAAATATGAATACACCAGTTGCTGCGACGATGGTTGATGGTGGTTTGTCTCAAAAAGTAGCTGGAGTTGGGATTTATGCGATGTACAACGACCTAGTCTATGCAGAAGTATCTGGCTACCAGTCAAATAGAAGCGGTGGTTTGCTTCATGCCCTGAGATACAATCCGACCTATGCTGACACAAATGAGCTTCATGGCACAGCCATATATACGAGGCTTGCAGTGCAAAAAACAGCAGGTGACAACTTCTTTATGGTCGGCGGATACACTATGGATTCCAAAATGGATCCAGATGTCACAGCTGCAAATACGACATTTGACAATTATGCAGATAGAGCGATAGATGCACAGTATAACTATACAAATGGAAGTCATATCGTGACAGCGATGGCGACGAAGATTTGGGAGAAGATGAAGCTGAACAACACTAATCCTGGTGCTACTGACACTTTGTCAACAACAAGGGCAAAACTGAGCTACTACTACGACCAAAAATATGGTGTGACAGCTGGTGTTTTCTCTACGAGTGGTACGACTGATAGCGCACAATATGGATTTCAGTCTGACGGCACAACACCCGTATCTCCAAACAGCTCAGGCAAAATCGTGGAGCTAGACTATCTACCAATGCAAAAAGTGAAAATCACTCTCCAATACACTATGTATGACAAGTTCAATGGAGCAAAAGACAACTATGATGGAAGTGGTAGAAATGCAAAAGACAATGACAATCTATTTTTGTCTGCATGGATGATGTTCTAAATCACCACGCACCGAGGGAGCATTTTCTTTGAACGCAAATGCGCTTGACCTCCGCATAATACTACTCCTGTATGATACTAAAACCCAAGCGACAAACCAGTGCGCTTGGGTGCTCTTTCACTCTCACACTGCGTAATTAAATTGTAAAAATTGCTGATAGATAGCCTTATCTCCTTATACGGTTTTTAATTGCAAGGAGAAATGCTAAAAAGAAAAACCAAAGCAGAACTGTCTCTAAAAATCCAAGATAATAAGCTTTTTCACTTCTATCTTGAAACCATTTTTTTTCTTCAGATATAAATGGAGCTATTATTTTTGAAATAGAGTGAGCAAAACGTACCTCTAAATCATTCTTAAGTGTTGGAATAAGCTGGCTAGTGTAGTCAAAGTCAAATCTATTATCAAACCCGAAAAAAGTTTTATTGGTATCTATTTGTCTTGAATTTGTTATGTAATTTGTGGTTGCTATTTCCATAAAGTTTGTTGGATTGTCCATCTTGGAAACATCTCCAGTAATGCTTGAGCGATTATAATAAATTTGAGAAGTTGTTGAATTACTTTCCCTGTATGCACTCAAGAAATATTCCGGAGTAGATTTTGTACTAATAAAATCGCCATTAGGATTTGTAAAAAAAATGAAACAAATAACTGTTAATACAAACCAAATGAAAGCCCTAAGATAGCGCTCACCAAAGCCATTTATGAAATAATGAATATTAAATAGGATGCTTTGCATAAACTGTAAATTAAAAGATATGTAAAAATTAATCATTTCTACATATCTCTGGGAGTAATAAAAATCACCAGCTGTTTGGTAATCTCCATGCTTTTCAAAATTGACCCTAAGCTGTCTGTAAATCTCTCTTATTGTCTTGTAATTGTCCTCTATATGTTCTTTATCCTGTTTTTTATTCATTGCAATATCATCTGCTATTGCAATATGGCTATTAGCATGAGACCTAAATATTTTCCTCATTAGAGCACCAATTATATGCAATATGGGCATTATAATAATATTTGGAAATAATAATGGCACGACCAATGCGATTAGATAGGAGTCTGCTACGATAAAAGAGAAAACTGCTGACAACAAAAGTATTGATAAAAATATTCCACCAAAACAACTAGTTATTTTAAAATCGAAAACAAAACACCTATCTGGCATAAAAGGAAAATTACAGTTATAAAACTTTGTATCCTCCATTGTTGAGTTCGCAAAAAAACATTTAGACATACTAATTTCATCTATAAATGAAAATTGAATTTTGTCCAATTCGCAATCAGTAAATTTAGCTTGTTCAGTAAATCTCATACCTACCATAAAGGTAATTCCATTACCCAGAAGCTGATGTCTATACTGAAATTTTCCTATTTTACCTTTATAGTCTCCGCGAAGAACACCAGCATCTATATCTGCTTTTTCTCTATGATAAAATGTGGCATCAGCATTAAGTTCTTTTGGCTCAAACAATACTTCGTCGACATCTAAATTTCTAAATCTAGCACCTTTGCCAAAGACAGTATTTGAAAATGAGAGTTTATAACATCTCAAATTGTCAAAATTTGGATAAATATTAAAGGTTGTTTCGTCAAATGACATAGATAACTTATAACTTTGTCCTCATTGTTTAGATATTTTTTAAACAACCTAAAATTAATATCATTTGAATTCTCGTTGCAAATCTGAACAAGTTGCTCTTTGAAGTTAATATCTTCAGTAATCACACATCCATCAAATGACAGATTTAAAATATCATTCGCACTTGTCTTATTTGTAAAATAGTCTCTTAGGGCTTGTTGAATATAGAAAGTTAGATTATCGGTATAAATATCATAGTAAAAATTTTTCATTTCGTTTTATTGGCTTCTATTCTCATACGCTCTAGTTCTATTGTTTTATTTGCATCTATTTTGTTTTGTCTAACTTCTTGACTATCTGACAAAAAGTAAATACAGTATGCAATGACGATTACAGCTAATAGTATAATTGTCATTTGGAATTTATTTTGCTTTGCCTTTTCTTTTTCCTGTTCAGTTTTTTGCTTCTCCATGTCAACTCTTGCTTGATAGTCAAAATATGAATTGACAAAACTTGCGTAATCTTTGGAGTCAACTTTTTCACCCTTAGTAACATCGAAGCCACTAATTTTATCCTTATCGATACGCACATTGATAGTTATATCATTTTGACTCGGCATCTTCTCGTCCTTATTCTGTTATTTTTGCTTATCTAAAGCACTATTATAAATATGCACATAGAACAATTCTCTAAGATTGTACAGAACTTAAACTTGTTTTAAAGTGGAAATTTTGTTTTATATCTAGCAGAGGTAATACTATTTTTTATAGCTGAGCATGGTTGAAATTGGATTATAACGGTTTTGCAAATCTGCTTAGTTGCTGAAACTTTTCGATGCAAATTTCCAATATGTAAAATACACTTAACAAAAATATCATACAAGTGTAAAATACACTTTACATTTATATGGGAATGGTATCTATAGCAGATTTTATTTTTTGGAAGAAAACCCCGCCCTTATCAACATCTTGGCTAGCTCCAACGCTTTTGAGCGGTGCGAGAAGCTGTTTTTGACACTCTCTTCTATCTCACCATTGGTCAGCTCATATCCGTGTGGGATGAACATCGGGTCATAGCCAAATCCCTTATCTCCCCTAGCCTCTGCGATAGCGTCCCCGTGCATCCAGCCGTGAGTCGTCATGGTGCCGAGGTTTGAGGTGATAGCTATGCAAGCTGTGTAATATGCTGGCGTGCGGCTTAGGCTGAGTGATTTTAGCTTGGCGATCAGTGCTTGCAAGTTCTCTTTGTCGCTAGCACCTACACCTGCATATCTAGCACTATAAATCCCAGGCTCACCACCCAGAGCTGGCACGCTGATACCGCTATCATCACTCATCACGATATAGTTGTCAGAGCCCAATTTTTTGTATACCGCTTCGGCTTTGATGATGGCGTTTGCCTGAAATGTGTTGCCATCTTCGATGATTTCGAATGGCTCGATAATATCGCTATATGCTACGACTTCAAATCCACTCAAAAGCTCCTTTATCTCTCTGACTTTGCCTTTGTTGGATGTTGCTAGGACGATTTTCATTGTTTTCCTTTGTGTTGGGAGCTATCTTGTAGCTGCGCGCAAAATTTCATGGTGAGCAAGAATAGATGTGCAGAGATATTTATCCATGCAAAAAACAAAAATAGCACCGCAAATGAGCCGTATATCGTCAGATAAGCTTTGGTGTAAACGACATAATATACAAAAACATTTCGGAGAGCTTCAATCAGTATTGTCGCTACTATAGCGGATGTGACGGCGTTTTTTGTGTCGATGTGGCGGTTTGGGATATGCTTGAAAATCACCAAAGCAGACAGGAATAGCTGTATGGGAAATATATCAAACTGAATAGTGCTTCCGAGATACTCTAGTGCCACCAATATACCTATCGGTACTGAGATTACAAAACATAGCAGTGTGAACACAACTATATATATCCATATAGACGACAAAATTTTTCTGCCCTGACAAGCGAAGATTTTTTGAGCGATAGTGTCAAACATACTGAGAAATATATAATTGGTATATAGAGCTGTGACTAGACCTATTAGCCCGATTTTTTGGTAGTTATTCATAAAAGTAGAGAGATAAGTCTCTATGGTTTGAGGTTCGATAGCTACGATGTTTTCTAGCAAAAACTCTCTGACTTTGATGATGTACTCTGTAAAGATAGGAAAAAAGGATGTTATATAAAATCCGAGCATCAAAAATGGTATGACAGCAAAGATGATGTTGAACGAGAGTCCAGCAGAGTAGATGGAGAGTTCTTTATCAAAAATAAATTCTATACTCCGAGCGACGAAGCTTTTGGTCTCTTTTGTTTTCATGGGCGGGATTATATGTCAAAACTGTTTATAAGAGGTCTGCCGTGAGGTATATTTATAATGCAAACGAAAAAATGTCTACTGTTACAATTTTATACATTCAAGATTTTTTACTGTTGATTTTGGTAACACTTAATCATTTTTGTATATCTAACGATGGTATGATACGCGAACCGAAATATCGGGCAACCTATTTTAAATCATTTGTAGGTATATTTACCGTTATTTAAATTTTATGGAAAGGCATAAAAAATGAGCCACTCTGACTTCGCTCATCCCTATTTTGGGGTATTTGTACTGCTATTTTTGACCTTTGGTGCATTCCTTGCAACTACTGCATTGTCCCGTTTGTTGGGCAGATATTTGGCTAGAAAAGATACTGAAAAACTCAAGCTATCTATATATGAGTGCGGACCTGAAGCCAACCTTCAACCAAACAAAATTTCGGCACAGTTTTATCTGTTCGGACTCCTCTTTATCCTATTTGATATTGAGATTATATTTATGTTTCCATGGGCGATTGATTTCAAAGCACTTGGTATGTTCGGTTTGGTCGAGATGTTGATATTTCTAGGGTTGCTTACGATTGGATTTGTTTACGCATGGAAAAAAGGAGCGCTTGCATGGCACAACATAAAATAAATTACCTACAAAACGCGGGTTTGCCGGTTGCTCTGACAACTGCTGACAAAATTATCAACTGGGGTAGAAGTAACTCTGTTTGGGCTTTTACTTTTGGTCTAGCTTGTTGCGCTATCGAGATGATGGCATCAGGTGCTGGTAGATATGACTTCGATAGATTTGGTACGATTTTCCGTGCAAGTCCAAGACAAGCTGATGTTATGGTCGTGGCTGGAACTGTTACCAAAAAATATGCCCCTTTTATCAGGAGACTATTTGACCAAATGGCTGAGCCTAGATGGGTAATCTCAATGGGCTCTTGTGCCAATACGGGCGGTATGTTCAACACATATTCAACCGTCCAAGGTGTAGACAGAATTATCCCTGTGGATATTTATCTACCTGGTTGCGCACCTCGTCCAGAGACACTCCAATACGCTGTTATGGTACTCCAACAACATATCAGAAAAAATAGCGCAAAACAAAGCCCAGCCAAAAAAAGGTTTGTGTAATGAGAAAATATAGCCCAAAAGATAATGTACAAAAGCAAGCGTACTATACAGATAGGTTCCGAGTAGCAGATAGAATCCCAGAAGATGCTGTTGATACCTGTGAAGTGAGCGCAAAAGAGGTCGCTGAACTATCAAAACACATAGCTATAGAAAAAGCGTACATCCAAAGAGGTCAGCTAATAATCATCGTCAACGCAAATGACAATATAGCGGCACTAAAAACACTAAAAGAAGAGCTAGGATACAACCAGCTGAGCGAAATGAGCGCTATTGATTATGTAGCATCTCGTGGTGGTTTTGAGGTATTTTATCAGCTCCTCAGTATGTCAAAAGCCAAGAGAGTCAGAGTCAAATGCTTTGTCAAAGATGGTGAAAAAGTCGAAAGTGTAACTTCACTTTACAACTCTGCGAACTGGGCTGAGAGAGAGATGTTTGACCTCCTTGGAGTTGGTGTGAACAACCATCCGATGCTAAAACGAATAATGATGCCAGAAGATTGGACGGGTCATCCACTTCGCAAGACTTATCCACTTCAAGGTGATGAAAATGCGCAATGGTACGAGATAGACAAGATTTATGGCAAAGAGAACAGAGAAGCGATGGGCGCAGAGCTCAGAGATGGAGCGTTTATCGATAGATACGATACTCATAGATTTGCCAGAATCGGCAAAGAGGTTGGATTTGGTGAACCATACTCAGAAGAGAAAACACCGATTCAATATCAAGAAGAGAATAGACCGCCATTGGTAGAAATATTTGACCCTTCTGTTTGCACAGAAGCTAGTAGAGAAAGATAGGAGGAGCCAGAATGCAAGTAGCAAATAAACTAGCTCCGTTTTATGAGAATATCTCATTTGATAGAGAAGACAACAAAATGGTGGTCAACTTCGGTCCGAACCACCCTTCCGCTCACGGACTTTTGAATCTTATATTGGAGCTTGATGGCGAACAAGTCACAAAAGCGACTCCAAATGTAGGATTCTTGCACCGTGGTATGGAAAAAATGGCTGAAAATATGATTTACAACGAGTTCCTACCGACAACAGATAGGATGGACTATATCGCTGCGAGTTCGAACAATCACGCTTTTGCACTTGCGGTAGAAAAACTTGTCGGTCTTGAAGTTCCTCGTAGGGCAAAAGTCATCAGAACGATGCTTATCGAGCTAAATAGACTATGTTCACACCTGTTTTTCGTAGCTACTCACGCGCTTGATATTGGTGCGATGAGCGTTTTCCTATATGCCTTCCGTGAGAGAGAGCATGCGATGGACTTGATTGAGGATTATTGCGGAGCTAGACTTACGCATTCATCTATCAGAATCGGTGGCGTACCTCTTGATGTCACAGAAAAATGGCTACACGACGCAAAAAAATTCATCGATGAGCTAGATAGCAATATCCAAACATACGAGGGCTTGCTAGATACAAATAGAATCTGGAGAATGAGACTAGAGGGTGTTGGTATGTTATCACCTGAGATGGCTTGTGATTGGGGCTGCTCTGGCATCATGCTACGAGGTTCTGGTATCAAGTGGGACATCAGAAAAGAAGAGCCATACGAGCTGTATGATGAGCTAGAATTCGATGTTCCTGTAGCTCACACAAACG